>NZ_JBDGQZ010000036.1:0-2800 GCF_042218505.1 Halobellus sp. | reverse complement strand
CGGCGAATCGTCTATGCGAGTGGTCCCATCGCACGAGCAGAGCCCCGACCGTCCCAAACCAGGACTATCGTTGCGTCTGCAACTGCTCGTCAGAGCGGATGACGGCGGATGCTCGAGCGAGCGAAGACCTGCAAACGCTTCTACAGAACCGATACGGAGTTCGCTCTCGACTCACAGCATCGTGAAGGATTGTCGCACCTCACCATCGCGTTCGACGTCGACGACGACTCGGTCGTCGATCCGAACGTCGGCGTATGTACCGGTCACTGGTATGTCAGGCGTCTCCTTGCTGAACGCGTTGATCGAGACGTGATCGATTCCACGGAATCGAGAGAGTTCCGTCTGGTGGATGTGGCCACTGATCGTCCCGCGGATGCCGTGGGACCTGGTGATGAGATCCAGCACCTCCTTCCGGTCCGTAGCGACGGCGCGCTCGGGGTAGTCGCTGAACCAGACGTTATCGGCGAGATCGAACGCCCCGAGCGGGTGGTGACAGAGGACCACCGGGCGTGCCGGTTTGAGGGACGAGAGCGTTTCCGCGAGCCAGTTCCACTGCGTCCGTCCGACCGATCCGCGCGCCCCCGGCGTCTCCTCGTTCGTCGTATCCAGATACAGGAACGGGACGTCGCCGACCTCGACGGTCCCGTAGAAATCGTCCTGGTCCAGGATCGAGGCGAGATCTGCGCGGGTGAGATGCTCGACGTCGTGGTTTCCGAGCAGGTACGTGATCGGAGCGGGAATCCCCGAGAGGCACTCGCGGACGCGGGCGACGTTCGCTTCGTCGACGGCCTTCGACCCGCCGTCCTCGATTAGGTCACCCAGGACGAACGTATGATCTGGGTCGCGGGCCGCGAGCGTCTCGACGGTCGACTCGATCGCGTCTGTGACAGCCGAGGCGTGGTCGTCTCGCAGATGAACGTCCGAGATGATGGCGACTTTGCTCATTGGATCCCCGCCGATGGTCACGGCGCCGACTGTATCGGTCAGTCGGCCGAGGGATGGTTATATATTTCGTCGGTGAGTCCCGCGATCGACCGTCCCGGCGCACTCGCCTCGAACGGGCTTAGCTTCTGACCGCCGGCCCCGTTTCGGCGGCGTCGGCAGAGAGCGGCGGCGTGACCGCGTCGGCCCGCCAGACGTTCCCGCGCCGACCGACCCGCGAGAGATCGAGATCGACGCGCTCGCCGGCACCCAGCGATTCGAGCGCTTCGCGAGCCGACTCGTCCGCGTAATCCACGAGATGGTACGTCGCGTTGGTCTCACGCGACCGGACCGTGAGCCCGCCGTGGGCGTTCATCTCTGACACAATAGTGAACGAACTGTGGCTTTTACTCGTATTTGCGCTCATCTTGTCTACTCATACGATAATTACCTTGATAAATCTAGGCTGTTAGGAGTAATAGGTGTATAGTTATGCGATACGATGTCTGGTGCCGCCGAGCCGACGCGCCTCTGTAGCCGTCACACGAGCGTCGACCTGTGCATCGTCGGCGTTATGCCGATCCCCCCGGTAACGATGCTATGGACCTGTTGGGACGGCTGTTCGGCGACGGCGACGAACCGCGGGTCGCACTCTTCGTCGACGGGCCGAACGTCCTCCGCGACGAGTTTGATGTCGATCTCGACGACGTTCGGGAGGCGGCCGCGGGGGCGGGGCAACTGACCGCGACGCGACTCTACCTCGACGAGCACGCCACGCCGGGGTTGATTCAGGCTGCCGAGGCACGCGGCTTCGAGGTGATCGTCACCAGTGGCGACGTCGACGTTCGACTCGCAGTCGACGTCACGCAGTTCGCCGTCGAGGACCGCGCGGACGTGATCGCGGTCGCCTCCCGCGATACGGACTTCAAGCCGGCCATCGAGGCGGCCAACGCACGCGGTTGTCGCACGTTCGCAATCGCCCCCGGCGAGTTCGGTCGCTCGGACGCCCTCCGCAACGCGGCCACCGAGCGCGTCACGCTCGAAGAAGAGCGTGACGACGGCCCGACGCTCGTCGGCTACGACGAGTGAGGGTCGTCGCGCACTCCCATCGTGTTCGGCTCCGCCAACCAGTCGCTGGTGACGACAGTTACGATGTCCCGCGTTCGAGATAGCCGAGGGATTCCAGAATTTCACAGACCCGGCAGATCCCCTCCGCTGAGGACTCCGTCGACGTGAGGCTCTGCGCCTGTTTCGTCTTTCCGCAGTTCGCACACGATTCGAAGGCCTCGCCGTCGGGTTCGTCGTGTGTGCGCCTCGCGTTACTCTCGAGTAGCCAGTACTCGATCCCGGGCCAATACGTCAACAGTTGGTCCGCCAGATATCGATAGAGGGTCTGCTCGTTCGACTGCATCGTCCACTCCGTAGAGAGCGCGTGCTCGACGAACTCGCTTCTGGTCCCGTAGTGATACAGCGCCAGTTCCCGCTTCGAGAGGAGCGCGGCGGGGTAGACGTACGTGAGATCTCCGAACGTGCGCGTCGGAAACGCGCCGACGTCGAACCCCGACGCGAACGACTTCAGCAATCCGGCGACGAGATCAGATGCGTGCGCACCGAGCGCGATCGTCTCGAACCCCTCACGCGTCGCGATATGCTCCAGTAACCGAGTGATGAGATGATCTCCGATCGCGGCCGCATACTCATCGTACTCCGTCTGCGAGAGTCTGTCGAACACGTCGGCGAACGACCCATCGATCCCGTACACTCGCTCGGCGACCGTCCCACCGACCGTGTGTAACTCGACTCCCAACTCCGAGGCGAGCTCCGTCGCGTAGTCAACTGCGACAGGGGGTTCGGCGTCGTGCCGCCACGGGTCGTCGAC
>NZ_JBDGQZ010000062.1:0-3221 GCF_042218505.1 Halobellus sp. | reverse complement strand
TCCCCACGATGGAGTACGACGACGTCTGCGTCCTCGTGCCGACCTACAACGAGGCCGAGACAATCGGACGGGTCCTCGACGACTTCAGGAGCGCGGGCTTCGAGGACGTCCTCGTCGTCGACGGGCGCTCGGAGGACGGTACAGACGAGATCGCCGCCGAACACGGCGCGCGCGTCGTCTACCAGTCCGGGTCGGGCAAAGGCCAGGCCGTCCGCGAAGGGGTTCGCGAGCACGTCGACCGCGAGTACGTGCTGATGCTCGACGGCGATGGGACCTACCGCATCGAGGACGCCGAGGCGATGCTCGAACCCCTCCTCGCTGACGACGCGAAGCACGTCATCGGCAATCGCTTTGCGGACCTCCGCGAGGGCGCGATGACCCGCTTCAATCAGTTCGGCAACCGGGTCATCAACCGCGGATTCGCGTTCGTCCACGGCGAGAACTTCGGGGACATCCTCTCGGGGTATCGCGCATTCACCCGCGAGTCGTTCCTGCGGATGACCCTCTCCTCGGACGGGTTCGGCATCGAGACGGAGATGGCCGTCGAGTGCGCGAAGCACCAGATCCCCACGGCGGTCGTGCCCATCACGTACCTCCCGCGGCCCTCCGGATCCGACACGAACCTCCGGCCGATCCGCGACGGCGGGATCATCTTCCTCGAACTGTACCGGCGCGCGAAGACGAACAACCCCCTATTTTACTTCGGGAGCCTGGGCGTGCTCTCGACCGTCAGCGGCCTCGTCATCGCCGCCTACGTCCTGGTGGAGTGGATTACGCGAAACGTCTCTCACGAGGTTCTGGCGGTGGTCTCGGGGTTCGGGATCATCGTCGGCGTCCAGCTCCTGATGTTCGGCGTGCTCGCGGATCTGGTGCTGTCGCTGCACCGCGAGACGTTACAGAAGATCGAAGAGGAGAACGGCTCGGAGTAGCGCCGAATCGGGGACGCCGACTTCCGAAGGAGCAGCGGTCGTGAAGTCACGGTCGCACTGAGAGGTGGAAGGAACGGGGAGAAGTCGATCCGTATCGCACCGCGAGGCTCGCGAACGCGAGCCGAGCGGCACTTTTTCCCTCCAGGTTTTTGTCGGGGGTTCGAGGCCGCGCGGAGCGCGGCCGAGGACCCTCGATAAAAAGGTGGGTTTTAGAACGGCAACAACGCCCGGAGCTGCGAGAACAGCCCGCCGCCCGAGGCGCGGTACTCCTCCAGAACGGGGTGCAGCGCGTCGAGAAGTTCGCGCTGAGTGTCGAACTGCTTCCGGTTCACGGCCGCGAGCGCCTCCGAGAGCGCGACCGCATTCCCGTTGGCGTCGTACGGGATCGCAGGGTCGCCGAGCGCGCGGACGATCTCGTCGGTGGTGGCAGGAAACGTGAGGTTCGCCTCGGAGAGGTAAGGAGTAAGCGCCGCGATGCCGAACTCCAGCGAGTCGGGCTCGTCATCGCCCTGCTGCGGTGGTCTGACAGCCATCGAAGATTGCTACGGATTCGGGGATAGAAAAACCCCCGGCTCCGGCAGCGGAGCAAATGCTCGTTCCATCCGCAAAGTCCGCAGGGTTTTGTGGCCGGCCGCGTCACCTCTCGAACGATGACCGAATACACCACCGTTTCGATTCCGAAGGATCTGGCCGAACGCGTCGACGACACAATCGAGGGGACGAGTTTCTCGAGTACGAGCGATCTCGTGCGGTTCCTCCTCCGGAGCATCGTAATCCAGCACCAGCGCGAGGGCGAACTCACCGAAGCGGAGTTCGAGGACATCGCGTCACAGCTCGCTGACCTCGGATATCTCGACCGCTGAGTCCGAACAGCGAGAGGCGAGGCCGGCCGGCTGTCAGGGGACAGACCGGACCGACCGCGGTCAGTCATCGGAGAGCGTCTCCTGCGGGGGCTCAGAATCGAGAACGTCGAGGTCGAGTTCGCGGTCGTTGCGGTCGAATGCCGCACAGGAGGATCGGTCCCACGGGGGCACTGCGACGACGACCGCAGCGGCGAAGGTGTCCTCCCGCGTGGCCTCGAGTGGGCCCTGCGGGTGTGAGACGAACCGCGCGCGGCCGCGACCCGCTGGAGTTCCGAGGTCGACGCCGAAGACCGCCGCGACCGACCCGCTGGCGTCGGGGAAATAAAAGTGCGTCAGCACCGGCGTGCCGTCCTCAAGCGCGAGTTCGCTCTCGAACTCACCCGCCGGCGTCGACGCGAGCACGACACTGACGGGCGACGGCTCTTCGGCCTCGGCCATCTCGAGTAGCGCGTCGAGGAGCCCGCGGGTGATGTACACCACAGCGGACGAACGGCGGGCAGAAGCAAAACCCCGTCGGACGCTGGCGACCGATGGCCCGCGTCCGAGGCGGGTGCGAGGCGTCTACGACAGGAGTTCGCGGATCATCTGGCCGTAGGCACCCGGCATATTGGTCCGCGCGTCGTCGAGCGTCCGCCGCAGCGTGACGGCTGCGTCGTTCATCACGCCTGCGCCGTGCCCCACGAGGATCCGGTCGGGATCGTATCGCGTGAGCGCCCGTCGCGGCGGAATCGGACGCAGAACCGGATGGACGCCGAGTCGCTCGCCGGGCGCACAGAAGAACGACGCGGTCCCGACGGCTTCCGGGACCAGGAGCGTGCCGTCAACACGGTGGACTAACCCGACTTCCTGCCACCGGGGGAGGCTCGAATCCCGGATCTTGATCGGCTCGAAGCCCGAATCGCCGAGTTCGGTGCCGTAGCGCTCGACCGGCGCATCGAGATCGCGTTCGACGTCCGACATCCACCGTGGGAGGTAGACGGGCACGTCGTGGCGTCGCGCGACCGTCGCGGCGTCCCGCTTGTGTCGGTCGAGTCCGAGGACGACGCCCGCGACGTCACCGAACTCGGCCAAGAGTTCGTCGAGGTCGGGCGCATCGACCGGGTCGACGACCCAGACGCCGCCCTCGTCGCCGACCAGCGCGTGGCTCGCACGCTGCATCTGTTCGTCGGGATAGGCGATCCACCCGACGCCGCGGTCCCAACGGTCGATCTCACGATACCCGTCCGTCTCGCCGCCCTTCATTGGCATACAGTTCGCTCGGAACGCGACGGTCATAACTCCGCCGTATGCGACTGTCGAGGGGCGAGAAGGCTCTCAGCGTCGTCTGGTGAGAACCGCGGCAAAATTTATCACGAAGTATGTTATACGTTCTCGTATGTGGAGGCGCATATACGAACCAGTCCAGGGAGGTGGACGGCCTCGGGAGGAC
>NZ_JBDGQZ010000053.1:0-3319 GCF_042218505.1 Halobellus sp. | reverse complement strand
CTGGCGATTCCGACGATAACATCGGGTACACTGGTGACTCCGACGATAACATCGGGTACACTGGTGACTCCGACGATAACATCGGGTACACTGGCGATTAGGCGTTGCAAGGCGAAACAATCGGCACGCGGGGCGCAGCGCAACCGGATTCTCTAAATTTCCTCGACGGTTCGATGAGCAGCGGGTCGAACCAGTCGATTTATTGTGAACTGCCCCTCTCGATATACTATGACTACGAAGGTTCCCGAACGGGAGTTTTCGCTACGGATCCGACAGGTCAGGGACTCCCTCGCTGAACAAGCGGCCGACGCCGCCGTCTGGTTCGATGCGACCAGTATCGAGTACGTGAGCGGGTTCCACCACGTACAGACTGAGCGCCCGGTCGTTCTCGCGCTGACCGACGAGCGGATCGAGATCACCGTTCCACGGTTGGAGGTCGAACGGGTCGAGGAGAATCCCCGTATCGACGCAGTGCACAGTTACTTCGACTATCCCGGCGGAGAGCCGATTGCGACCGCCGTCGAAATGCTGGATGGTCTCGGCGTCGATTCCGTGCTGGCGGACGCTGACGGCGCACCGGGCGTGATGGGGTACGAGGGCCCGCCGCTCAGTAATTTCGTCGACGTTGACGACCAGGGGTGGGTCAGTGAGATGCGGGAGGCCAAAACCGACGTCGAGGTCGATCTGATCCGCGAGTCCGCCAAGTGGGCGAACCTCGCGCATCGATATCTTGCCGACTACACGGAACCGGGCGCACATCCGATTACGGTGAGCCAGCGGGCGTCGACTGACGCCTCACGGGCAATGCTGGACGCGCTGGGCTCGGAATACGCGGTGCGGATGCGCGGCGAGGGGCCGGTCCACGCCGGATACATCAGCGCCGAGGAGACGGCGCTCCCGCACGGGCACACGCCCAACAGCCGGCTTGAGCGCGGCGACGTGCTGGTCACGGGCGCGACCGCGAATCTCGACGGGTACTACTCCGAGTTGGAGCGGACGATGTTCGTCGGCGAGGTCAGCGACGAACAGGCGCACTACTTCGACATAATGCTCGAATCCCAGGATGTCGCCTTCGACGCGATGGGTCCGGGCGTTCCGCTCAGTCACGTCGATCAGGCCGTCTGGGACTACCTCGAAGAGCAGGGCGTCACCGATCTCGCGCGACACCACGTCGGCCACAACATCGGCCTCGGCGGTCACGAACCGCCGTACATCGACCGTGGGGCGGAAGGCGAGATGAAACCCGGTCACGTGTACACGATCGAACCCGGCATCTACACCGAGACAGAGGGTTACCGGCACTCCGATACGGTCGCGATCACCGAGGACGGCCTCGACTTCCTCACGTTCTATCCCCGGGATCTGGAATCGAACGTCATCCGAGAGTAGGAGCGACCCATCGAGCGGCGCGCCTCGCCGCTGCCGTGTGGTGGCTTGAGTCGGGGTCGACTTCCGTTCCGCCGGAATGTCGACTCGGCGGCCCACTCGTCCGCGAGGGATCTTGCACTGTTTGCGCCTGCTGCTACCACCACACTACCGTTTCCCGAGCGCGCGCTCGAAGGCCTGCTGTGCCCGCTCGTACCCCCCGTTGCGGTCCACGATCGGGTGCGGGTATTCGGGTGCCAGCCGGTCCCGTTCGGCGCGTGAGAGCGTCGGCCAGTCGACGATTTTGTGGGCCGGGACGTCGCGCAGTTCGGAAACGTACTCGGTGACGTAGGTCGCGTCGTCGTCGTACTTCGACATCTGGGAGACGGGGTCGAAGATCCGAACGTCGACGCTGTCGGTGCCGGTCGAGGCGGTCCACTGCCAGTTGCCGTAGTTGTTCGCCGGGTCGTGGTCGATCAGCTGTCGGTGGAAGTACCTCGCTCCTTTTCGCCAGTCGATCAGCATATGTTTGGTGAGGAACGAGGCGACGAGTTGTCGCGGCCGGTTGTGGACGTAGCCCTCTCGATTCAGTTGCCGCATTCCTGCGTCGACGAAGGGGTAGCCGGTCTCACCGCGTGTCCAAGCCTCGAATCCTTCATTATCGTCCCGCCACGGAATCTCGTTTGGGAACGACTTGTAGTTCCTCGTGAGCAGTGTCGGATTGTAGTACAGCAGATGGTAGTTCTGTTCCCGCCAGGAGAGTTCGTACCGGAATTTGTCGATGTTCCGCCGGGCGCGACCGCGGGCAGCGTCCCACCGTTCGCTCGCATCGGCCCAGATCTCGCGGATCCCGAGCATCCCTGCCGCGAGATACGGCGAGAGTCTCGATACGGCACCGACCGGCTGTTCGACTGCCCGACGCATATCGTCGCGAGTGTCGTTGTATGTCTCGATGCCGGCGGTAAGGAACTGATCGTAGCGATCCCGTGCTGCTGGATAGCCCGCTGTTGGTAGTTCGATGTCGGCCGAGACAGTCGGGGGGTCGGCGTCGTCGTCAAGTGTGACGAGTTGCGACGAGTCGGGAGCGTCGAACGGGGTCAGTTTGTGTTCGTCCTGCCAGTCGTCATAGAACTGTCCGTGAGAGGAGTAGCGCGAGTCCAGCCGTTCGGGATCGACCAACAGCAGGTCGGTGACGGATTTCGTCGGGACCGCATCGTCGACTGCCCGCTGGCGGTTCCGGCGCGCCGGACGGTAGTGACGGTTGTAGTACACCCGGTCGGCGTCGTACTGCGAGACCAGCGTTTCGAGCACTTCGGCCGGCGTTCCGGCACGGATAAGCAGGTCCGATCCGAGTTCGCGGTACCGCTGTTTCAGTTTCTGCACGCCGTTCAGCAGAAAGGCGCGCTGCCGCGTGCCGATCTGTTTCAACAGGTCGGTGTCGACGATGTAGAGAGGCAACGTCGGACCGTTTTTCGCCGCCAGAGCGAGTCCCCTGTTGTCCGGAATTCGTAGGTCCCGCTGGTGCCAGAAGAGGTGCATAGCTACTCTTGGACTGGACTGAAATGAGTCTGTCCGTCCGTCCGACAGAGAGGGGTAACCGGGTGCCGTACTGCGTCTCAGTTGCAGGAGGCACTCATCACGTAGAGATGTTGTATCGGTGGCGACGCTGTCAGTCAAGCACCAATCACAGGGGCAGCAGTCACCGGTTGTCGCTTCACGAGACGGAGTCAAATCACGGGTCAGCGCCAAGGTCGGCCATTGGACTTCGACTCATACAGGATGCCGCTATCTGGGGTGAGAACCATATAAAGGAGCGCTCGCTAAGATCGCGATGATCGTGACAGCTCGATCTTCGGTCAAATGCGTGACGCTCTCGAATAGGAATTGTACAGAAACTGGATGCCGCCTCCCCGATTTGAACGGGGGACAGCTCGATCTTCAGTCGAGTGCTCTC
>NZ_JBDGQZ010000007.1:0-3602 GCF_042218505.1 Halobellus sp. | reverse complement strand
CTCGCCGCCTTCTCCGACTGGTTCTACCGGTTCATCTACCCGGCGCTGAGCATCCCCAGAGCCCTCCCGTTCTGGGTCCCGGGCGCCGCCGTTCTCGCCCTGCTCGTGTTCGTCAACATGCGCGGGACCGAGGAGTCCAACCAGTTCCAGATCGTCGTCACCGGGCTGAAAGTCGCCCTGCTGTTGCTGTTTCTCTACGGTGGACTCCAGGCGTTCGACGCCTCGGTCGTCCAGCAGTCGATCGCCGAGAACATCGGCGAGGTCGCCAACATCGGTCTCACCAGTGCGCTGGTGTTTATCACCTTCTTTGGGTTCTCCGCGATTGCGACCAACGCCGAGGAGATCCAGGATCCGGGGGAGACGATCCCGAAGGCGATCTATCTCAGTATGGGGATCGTGTCGGTCATCTACGCGCTGGTGGTGCTGGTCATCGTCATCGCCGTCAACAGCGACGCGTTCGTCCAGTTCCTGGCCGCAAACGTCGACCTCGGCGGAGCGGACGCAGCCGAGTATATCGCCACACACGGCGAAGTGTCGATGGGGTACGCCGCCCGGTACTTCCTCGGACTCCCGTACAACGCCGGCTTCTACGTCATCATCGTCGGAGCGCTGTTCTCGATGCTGTCGGCAGCCAACGCGACGATCATGGCCGGCTCACGGGTGAAACTCGCCATGGCACGCCGGGACCACCTCCCCCAGCGCTTCGAGGAGATCCATCCGAACTGGAACACGCCGTACAGGACGGTCCTCCTGACCGGGAGCCTCATCTTCCTCTACATCTTCGTGTTCGCGGTGCTGTTCGGCGAGACCGGAGGGTCGGCCCCACTGTTCGGTGTCCACCTCGGGATCGAGGGGCTCGCACAGTTCGCCAACTTCCTGTTGATCACGGGCCTCTCCGTGGTCAACGTCGCGCTCGTGGTCAACCGTCGCAAATACCCCGACACCGACCGCGGGTTCCGGGTGCCGCTCGTCCCGGTCATCCCGGCGCTCGCCGTCCTCGCCAACCTCGCGCTCGTCGGAACGATCATCACCGATACGGTCGGGCAGTACGCGGTCGCACTCGGGATTCTGGCGGAGGTGATCGGCGTCGGCGTCTGGTTCGCCTGGAAGAGTCGCACGCCGCCCGTCGAGCGACTCGAGGAGGAGACCCCGACAGCGGTCGCCGAGTACACCGGTCCCAGCGGCAACGGGTACCAGGTCGTCGTCCCGATCGCCAACCCCCGCAACGCACCCCAGTTGATGCAGACCGCGACCACGCTCGCGGAGGAGAACGACGGCGAGGTCCTCGTGATGAGCGCGGTCACGGTGCCCGACCAGACGCCGCTTTCGCAGGGTCGTACACGCGCCGACGAGAAACGCGACGTACTCGACCGGGCGATGAGACTGGCCGAGGAGGACGACGTCCCGGTCAGCGGCACGATCCGGATCGGCCACCGCGCCGCCGACGCCATCGTGAACACGGTCGCCCAGCACGACAGCGACGCCGTTCTCCTCGGCTGGGGCGGCGAGCGGTCCGGGAGGCGGGACGTGGTCCTCGGGTCGACGGTCGACCGGGTCGTCGCCGACGCCGACTGTGACGTCCACGTCGAGAAGATCGGTATCGACGACGACCCCGGTATCGACTCCATTCTGCTGCCGACCGCCGGCGGTCCCCACGCGGAACTCGCGGCCGAGACGGCCGCGGCACTGGCCCGCGGGACCGGAGCGACGGTTCGCGCCGCGTACGTCATCGACCCGAATGCAGGCGAGGAGCAACACGCGCAGGCCCGATCCCTCCTCGCGACGGCGACCGAGGCGTTCGAGACGGGCGGTGCCGTGGAGACGGAGTTGCTCGAGAGCAACGACATCGTCGGGGCGCTCGTCGACGAGAGCGGCGACCACGACCTCACGGTCATCGGGGCCACCAGAGAGGGAGTGATAGGGCAGTTCCTCTTCGGGACGATCCCCGAGACTGTCGGCGAGCGCGCCCCGACCACGGTCCTGATGACCCGCCGGAACCTCGACACGAGATCCAAGCTTCGACTGGCGCTCGACAAGTTCCAGCAACGACTCACCGGGCGGTCGACGGCGATAGAGCGGGTGGAGAACCGGTCCGAAACCGGCGGGTGATCCCGACCCGCTATCAGACACGGTCCCGGGGCCCGCCGAACGGACTCTGTTCGTCGCTGAGAGCCGCGGTCTGACGGGGACCACGTCCCCGCTATTTTTCCATCGCGACCGGGGCACACGCGGGCGACCACGCGGATGCGCCAGGAGCGAACAGGCGGCCGGGACGTATGCGGTCGTCGACTCCGATCCTCAGACGTTCGTCCAGGCGGCACAGACCCTCGCGTTCGAACGCGACGGGGGCGCCGACGGCACCGTCCAGAGGCGGATGCTGCGCACCGAGAGCCCCGAGTCGGCGCTGCTGGACCGGACGGACGGCTGTCGAGTACGCCGACTGGACGGGCACGAATCCGAGTGCGGCGGAGACATCTGTCCGCCTCGACGTCCCGGCGGCTGTCACGCTCGGCGAAGCGAACGGACGGTGACCGTCTTCGAGAGCGGATCGTTCGAGTCCTACCAGCGGGACGCCCTGGGGGAGACCGACAGCCCCCGCGCGCCGACCGGCGCGGCTCACGCTCTCTCGGGGACATCCCATCACCCGGGATCCCCGCGCACCGCAGAGACGGGTAGAACGTGGCCGGACTCCCGCCGTCGACACGCAGCGGACCCCGTGCGAACGGTTGCCACGGGCACTACCAGACGGTGGGGGTCAGGTCGACCACGGTCCGACGGTCTGTGACACCGGGCGGACGCAGTTCACCCCCGGCCCGAACTCCGGGCCTCTCTCGGCGTGCAGAGATAGCAACCCGAACGCGCACACGCTAAGGGACGAGTACACCCGGGGGTTCACGACCCGCGGACGGAGTAGTAGATGCTCCCCAGGCCGAGTCCGATCAGGAGCGACTCTATCGTGTAGAGGATCAGAAGCGTCGGGCCAGTTATCTCGTAGATCCCGATAATGGCGGGCGCGTAGATGACCTCGGCGACGGTGCTGAGGGTGACGAGTCCGAACCCGAGCGTCGTGTAGTTCAGATTCGACTTGCCGACCCGCCGGCGCGCCTGGAAGCTCAGGTAGGTGAGGGCGCCCCCGATGGCGAAGACGAAGATATTGCTCAACACCAGCATCCAGAGCGTGGGTAAGCTACTCGTCATTCTTGACCTCCTCCCACGGCTGAAGCCGTGGGATTCCACTCGCGGTGGGCATCCCGGTGATACCACACCCGGTGGCAAATTTCCCCTCACGGGTACTCCGGTTCGCGGACTCTGATTTGGCCCCGAATGGGGTCTGGCGTGTTCGCCCTCGCAGGCCGTATCCACTCTCAGCGACCGTAGTCCCCGGTTGCTCACCGGGCCGCGGGCCGGGCCATCGACCTGACGCACCGCCACCGATGGCGGTGCGTCCCAAGCCGGCGTAGGTTCGCTTTTTGTGTGCCCTCGCGGGCCGCGTGGACGCCCTCGCGGGAACGGTGTGGTAGCCTTTCGTCCGACGGGCAGACCCCAACCCAACTGCCAGATTTTCGCCGTCTTGCGTACCTCTGCGTACGGTTTTCGGTGGA
>NZ_JBDGQZ010000045.1:0-3826 GCF_042218505.1 Halobellus sp. | reverse complement strand
GCCTCGTTGTAGGTCGGCACGAGGACGCAGACGTCGTCGTACTCCATCGTGGGGACTGCGTCGGGGAGGTCTAAAAGTGGTTCCGGTCACGGGACGACGAGCAGGATCGGGGTCGGAACCGCGATCGGCCTTCCCCTACCACGTGAGGCCTTCGTAGGTTATCTCGGAGGTCGGCTCGACGATCCGTCGGCCGTCGACGACGACGGGCGTCTTCATCGCGGCGAACTCGTCGTCGAGCGCTGCGAACTCGTCCCAGCCGGTGACGACGACGGCGCCGACGGCGTCTTCGAGCGCGGCCGCGGCAGACTCCGCGTAGTCGATGTCCGGGAACCGGGCCCGCATATTTTCGGTGGCGACCGGATCGTAGCCGACGACGCGGGCGCCGCGCGCTTCGAGGCCCTCGATGACCTCGATCGCCCGCGAGTTACGCGTGTCGTCGGTGCCGGGCTTGAAAGCGAGGCCGAGGACGGCGACCCGCTCCCCGTCGACGTCGACGTGGGCATCGAGCAGTTCCAGGAGGCGCTCGGGCTGTCGGTCGTTGAGTTCCACCGCGGCTTCGAGCACGGGCGGCTCGTACCCGTTCGCCTCCGCAGCGGCGATGATTGCGGCGACGTCCTTCGGGAAACAGCTGCCGCCCCAGCCGACGCCGCTCCGGAGGAACTGGTCGCTGATCCGATCGTCGAGACCGATCGCGTCGGCCACCTCGTAGGCGTCGATCCCGAACTCCTTGCAGATGTTCCCGATGTCGTTAATCAGGCTGACCTTCGCCGCGAGGAACGCGTTGTTCGCGTACTTGATCATCTCCGCGGTTCGCGTGTCCGTCTCGACGACGGGCGCGTCGGCCTGCTCTTCGAGCGGCGCGAACACGGCCCGCATATCGCGTCGGGCGCGGTCGTCGTCCGCGCCGAGCACGATCTTGTCCGGATCGAGGAAGTCGGCGACCGCGGTTCCCTCGCGGAGGAACTCGGGGTTCATCCCGACGCCGAGTCCCTCGCCGGCAGTGCGTCCGCTGGCGGACTCGATGACCGGGGTGAGGACCTCGTCGGTGGTCCCCGGAACGACGGTGCTCTTCACGACGACAGTGTGCCAGTCGGACTTCCGTTGCAGCGTCTCGCCGAGTTGCTCCGCACCCGTCTCGACGATCGAGAGATCGATGCTCCCGTCGTCGTACTGGGGCGTCGGCAGACAGAGGAACGTGACGTCCGTCTCGAGAAGGGCGTCGTACTCCGTGGTCGCCCGGAGCCGTCCGGTCCCGTCGTCGCCCGCGTGCTTCTCGAGGAGGTCCGGGAGGCCCTCCTCGTGAATCGGCGTCTCGCCCGTGTTGATCGTTTCCACGACGTCGGCATCGACGTCGATGTTGACGACCTCGTGGCCGAGGTCGGCGAAGCACGCCGCGATCGTGGTACCCACGTACCCGCTGCCGATCACAGAGATTTTCATTGACTGTGAAATCGAGCAGCGTGCACAAGAAGGGCTCGGACATCACCGGGACGAGCGCAATCGCTGTGAAACCGAGGTTTATATCCAGTCGTCGTGCTGTTTGGGACGATGTTTGGAACGAGCGGTATCCGCGGGCGCGTCGGCGAAGAGGTGACGGCCGAGCTGGTCCTCCACGTCGGCCGCGCGCTCGCCTCGGTCGGGTACGAATCCGTCGTCGTCGGCCGCGACGTCCGCGAGAGCGGCCGGATGCTCGAGCGCGCGCTCGTCGCCGGGATCACGGAATGCGGCGGCGACGTCGTCGCCGTCGGCGTCGAGCCGACACCCACCATCGCCCGGTACGTCGGCGAGAGCGGCGCCGACGCCGGCGTGGCGATCACGGCGTCGCACAACCCGCCCGAAGACAACGGGCTCAAACTCTGGTCGCCCAGCGGACAGGCGTTCGACGAGGCGCGGAAGCGCGAGATCGAAGAGGCAGTCGATGCGGAGGCGTCCGACCTCGCGGACTGGGACGGCGTCGGCGAACGGACGAGTGCGAGCGACGCACGCGACCGCCACGCGGCGGTGCTCCGAGAGGCGCTGACCGACTCGCCCGTCGACGAGCTCTCGGTCGTCGTCGACGTCGGCAACGGGACCGGCCGCGTCACGGCCGACGTCCTCGACGCCGTCGGCTGCGACGTCGAGACGCTGAACGGGCAGCGCGACGGCAGTTTCCCGGCACGGCCGAGCGAGCCGACCGCCGAGAACTGCGCGACTGCGCGGGCGCTCGTCGAAGCGACCGACGCCGACCTCGGGGTCCTCCACGACGGCGACGCCGACCGGATGCTCGCCGTCGACGAGGAGGGGGCGTTCGTCGGCGGCGACGCCCTCCTCGCGCTCTTCGGCCGCCGGGAGGCCGAGGAGGGCGATCGGGTTGCCGTCCCGGTCGACACCTCGCTCGCCGTGGCGGACGCGGTCGCCGAACGGGGCGCCGCGGTCGTCTACACGCCCGTCGGCGACGTCTTCGTGGCCGAGCGCGCCGCCGAGCCCGACGTCGCGTTCGGCGGCGAACCCAGCGGCGCGTGGATCTGGCCCGACGAGACGCTCTGTCCGGACGGGCCGCTGGCGGCGTGTCGGCTCGCCAGCATCGTCGCCGACGACGGCCCGCTGTCGGCGCTCGTCGACGAGCTGCCGCGGTATCCGATCCGGCGGGACTCCCTCCGCAGCGACGACAAGCGGGCCGTGATGGAGCGCGTGCGGAAACTCGCCGACGAGACGTACGCGGAGGTACGGACGCTCGACGGCGTCCGGATCGACACCGACCAGGGATGGTTCCTCGTGCGCGCGAGCGGGACGCAACCGCTCGTCCGACTCACCGCGGAAGCGCGCGACGAAGACGACGCAGACGCGCTGTTCGCGGAGGCGAAGGAATTGGTCGAGCGGGCGAGGTGACGCCGCCGCGCGACGACGTCACTGCTGCCAGGCGATCACACGTCCGCCGGATCCGCCCGAGTGACGACTCCGTCGAAGTCGTCGTCGAAGCTCAACACCCGATCGATGCCGTGCCGCTCGACCAGCGCTACGGTCACAGCGTCCGTGAAGTTCAGTTCCTGATCGTCGTATCGCTCGAAGACGTCGACCGCATCCGAAAACGACCCCGCAGAGACGTGCAGCATCTCGAAAGCTCGCGGATACGCTTCGCGCCCCAGGAGGCGGTCGCTCAGATTCTTGGCCGCAGCGAACGATCCGGTCCGCCTGCGGGCCAGGGTGAGCGCTTCGTCGAAGACGTAGTCGCTGACGTAGGGCTGTCCCAGGTCGCCGTCGTAGACGGCTTCAAGCGCCTCGGCGGCCGCCTCGTGTCTCGCCGCGTCCGCATCGTGCTCGGCGTACAGGACGCCCGTGTCGACGAGGACCGTCATCCGTACAGGATCTCGTCGATGTCCGACTCGTCGGTTTCGACGCCCGAACTGATCCGGCCCTCGCGCATCGCGTCCTTCTCGTCGGCGGAGAGCGGCACGGTCGACTCCCGGAAGGAGTCGATAACTTCAGCGCGTGACTCGTACGCGTCGTCGATCAGTCGTGTCAGGAGTTCCTGCTGCGTGACGTTCCGCCCCGTCCGGAGGCGGATTTCGGCCTGGAGCTCTTCGAGCCGCGACTTCGCGGCGTCGTCGACTTTCACTGCCGTCGCCATAGACGGGTATTCGCGCGGTGCCGGGTAAACGTTTCCACCCAGTAACCGAGTAACAGCCGAGATCTCGGCGTTCGGTCATCCCTCGAAACAGCAGGGACCATAGCCACTATACGCCGGTGTGCCGTCGGGCGACGTATGTACGGAGTCGTACTCGCGGCCGGACAGGGAACGCGGATGCGACCGCTGACCGACGACCGGCCCAAGCCGCTGCTCCCGGCG
>NZ_JBDGQZ010000065.1:0-4362 GCF_042218505.1 Halobellus sp. | reverse complement strand
CCAGACACAGCGGAGGTTTCTAACCCGGCGGGTGTCACCGGCGGGTATGTTCGAGAAGTCGACGTGGATCAAGCTCCCGCGCGACGTGGTCGTGGGCCACGGCGTGCTCGACGACCTCGACGAGGTGGTTGCCGACCTCTCCGTGACGGGTCGTCCCCTCGTCGTCACCAGCCCGACGCCCGACCGAATCGCGGGCGAGCGGGCGCGCGATGCGCTCGCGAGCGTCGGCCCCGCGCCGGCGACGGCGGTCACAGAGCGGGCCTCATTCGACGAGGTCTCAGACCTCGTCGAACGCGCCCGCGCCGAAGAGGCCGGCTATCTCGTCGCGCTGGGCGGCGGGAAGCCGATCGACCTCGCGAAGATGGCCGCCGACGAACTCGGACTGGGGTTCGTCTCGGTGCCGACGGCGGCGAGCCACGACGGCATCGTCTCCGGACGGTCCTCGATCCCCGAGGGCGATACCCGCCACTCCGTCGCCGCCAACCCCCCGCTCGCGGTGGTTGCCGACACCGAACCGATCGCCGCGGCGCCGTGGGCGCTCACCACCGCGGGCTGTGCGGACATCATCTCGAACTACACCGCGGTGAAAGACTGGCGCCTCGCCGCGCGCCTGAAGAACGTCCCGTACAGCGAGTACGCGGGTGCGCTCTCGGAGCTGACGGCGGAGATGCTGGTCGACAGCGCAGACTCGATCAAGAGTGGGTTAGAGGAGTCGGCGTGGATCGTGGTGAAGGCGCTGGTCTCCTCGGGCGTCGCGATGTCTATCGCGGGCTCGTCGCGGCCCGCGAGCGGGGCCGAACACCTGATCAGCCACCAACTCGACCGGACGGTCGCCGACCCGGCGCTCCACGGCCACCAGGTCGGGGTCGCGAGCGTCGTCACCGCATACCTCCACGAGGGGCCCGAGGGCGGCTGGCGCGAGGTCCGCGACGCCCTCGCGGCTATCGAGGCGCCGACCACGGCGGCGGAACTGGGTATCGACGACGCGACGTTCGTCGCGGCGCTGACGACCGCCCACGAGATCAGAGACCGCTACACCATCCTCGGCGACGGCATCAGCGAGGCGGCGGCGTGGGCGGCCGCCCAGCGGACCGGCGTCGCCGACTGATACGGACTGTCGTGGCTGTTTCTGGCCGTCGCGTCCCCACGCTCGTCGACGGCCAGACGCGACCCGACAGCCCGCACGACCGGGAGCGGAAAGGACATACCTGTCGACTTCTCACCCCCGATATGGCGACTGCGGACGTCACCGCCCCGGCGAAGGCCCACCCCCGCGTGACCGCCGCGATACTCACCGTCCTCGGCTACGGCCTCGTCCTCGGGACGTTCGCGGGAGTCGTCCCACAGTCGATCTACCCCGACCTCACGCTCGCGCAGGTGAACCTCCTCAGCCACGCCATCGCGGCAGTCAACACCGTCACCACTCTCCTCCTCGTGGCCGGCTGGTACTTCATCCGGCAGAACGAGGTGCGAAAACACGCCGCCGCGATGTCTTCGGCGTTCGCCCTCATCCTCGTCTTTCTCGTGCTGTACCTCGCGAAGGTGGGCGGCGGCGGCACGAAGGAGTTCGTCGGTCCGACGCTGCCGTACTACGCCTACCTCGCGATGCTGGCGGTCCACATCGTCCTCTCTATCCTCGCGGTGCCGGTCGTCCTGTACGCACTCGTCCTCGCCGTGACGCACACGCCGGCCGAACTGCGCCAGACCAGCCACAGGCGAGTCGGCCGGGTCGCCGCGTCGTCGTGGATCACCTCGCTCACCCTCGGCGTCGTCGCGTACGTCCTGCTCAACCACGTCTACGACTGGGAGTTCACGGCGGCGGCCGTCGTGTTCGTACCTTTTTAGGGCGCCCCTCCGTCTCCGCGGGCGATGGACGTCGCTCTCGTCGGGATGCGGACCGACCCGCCGTTCGCCACGGAGGCGACCGCGCGGCGGCGTCGGCTCGCCGAGGGTCTCGCGGCGCGCGGCCACGACGTGACCGTTCTCTGTGCGCGCTGGTGGGGGTTCGACGGGACGATCTGGGAGGACGGCGGCGTCACGTACCGCGCGGTCTGTGACCGCGTGGCCGCGGGGACGTTCGCGGCGCGCCTGCCGGCGCACCTCGGGCGTGTCAGGCCCGACGTGGTCCACGCGGCCGCGAGTCCACCCGCCGCGGTGGCGAGCGCACGCGCCGCGGCGACGGTACTCCGGGTCCCGCTCCTCGTGGACTGGTGGGACGACCACCCCGCGGACCGACCCGCCGCCTACCGCCGGGTCGCGAGGCTGCCGGCGACGGTGACGGTCCCCTCGCGGCTCGCGGCGACCCACGCCCGCGAGTGCGGGGTGCCCGACGACCGGGTGACGACGCTTCCCGAACCGGTCGACTACGACCTCGTGCGGGCGGCGCCGGTCGAGGCGCGCGCGGACGTGGTGTACGCCCGTCGACTCGACGCGGACGCGAACGTCGAGAGCCTGCTCCTCGCCCTCGCGGAACTCCGCGACCAGTCGTGGCGCGCGGCGGTCGTCGGCGACGGCCCGTCGCGCGAGGCCGCCGAGGAGACCGCCGCGGAACTCCGGATCGACGACCGGGTCGAGTTTCTCGGGGACCTCCCCCTCGCGGACCTCGTGCCCGTGCTGAAGGGCGCGCACGTGTTCGCCCAGACCGCGACCCGCGAGCGGTTCGCGAACGAACTCTGCTGGGCGCTCGCCTGCGGCTGTGTCGGGGTCGTCGAGTACCAGGCCGACTCCGCCGCCCACGAACTCGTCGAGGGCGACCGGAACGGCGTCCGTGTCACCAGCCCGCAGGAGCTCGCCGACCAGATAGTCGCGGTGGCGGGCCGCGACCGGCGGACCGTGGACGAGCGCTTCGCCGAGTTCGACCGCCCGACGGTCCTCCGGCGACTGGAGGAGTGCTACCGCACGGCGATAGCGGGCCACGGCCTTCGGTGACTCGTCTGGAACCTCGCCGTCGAGAGTGTCCCTCCCCGTCGCCCGCTCACCACGTCTCGACCGTGACCCCGAGACGCTCGAAGTCGCCGACGTTCTCGGTCAGCACCGGCTCTCCGTATTTGTCTGCGACGCCGGCGATCATCGCGCCCACCAGGTCGGCTCCGGGGTCGCCGCCCCACTCGTCGTCGCCCGCGAGTAACTCCGCGGCCCTTCGGGCCACCACCTCGTCGACGGGCTCTACGGCCGTCCCATCAGTCGATTCTCGATCGCCCGCGCCGTCGCGCTCCCCCGCTCGCTCTCGACCCCGTACCGCACCTCCGCCACGACGGGTGTCGGGATGCGCCGCTTGACCCCCGCTCTGCGAGTTCGACTCCACGCTGGAACGCGTCTTCAGAGTCCAGCTCGAAGGCGTACGACGAATCGAGGATCACTCCCGGAACGCCTCGCGCGCGGCGGCCTTCCGGTCTTTGCGCTCGCGAACCTCTCGGGCGGCCTGCTTCGCCTCGTCGAGCCCGTCCTCGTCGAGGATATCGGGGATCTCCAGGAGGTCCTGCCGGCGAGTCAGGCGTTCCAGCGTCTCCGAGATCGTCTCCGAACCGCGGCTCTGTGATTTCACGCCGTCCCGCGTCGGACGTCGTTTACATACCTTCCCGGGGCTCGTGCCACGTAGTCACATACGCCAGTACGGGGCCGTAGACGTGCAAGACGGCCGTCAGACGCGGATTCAGATTCCACAAAGCACTTATACGATTCGTTAGACCGTACGAGCGTACCCTACCCAGAGACTGCGCACCCGGCGTGGTCTCAAAACTCGGCACGAAAGGACGCGACAGTCTCGGACTGCCGGCGCACAACAACAAACTATGTCAGGACATACATCCGACAAGGTTCGCGCGGTCGTCCTCTCCGCGTTGATGGTTCTCTCGGTCTTCGGGGGAACTGTCGCGTTTGCGGGGACGGCTGCCGCTCAGACCGCGGACTCGGGAAGCATTACCCCGAGTACCGTAGACGAACAGACAACAAACGAACACAACGTGAGTGTTGATGTCACTCTGAATACCAGTGACGGCACTGATCAGGATGTCTTCGTTGACCTTCCTGATGCGCTTAACACCAGTTCCAGCTCAATCACCAGTCTTTCAGTTACTGGTCCTGGATCTGGGAATGTCTCCGTTGGATCTGGCAGCGTCAACTCCAACGGCAACGTCAGCTTTGCTGTCTCTGACTCGACTGGCAGCGGCGACGAATCTGTCACCCTGGCATTCAACATTACGAGCGTCCAAGCACCATCCGTCTCTTCGGACACGACGGCTACTGCTCAGCTCAAAATTGATGATGGCCAGGACGGTTCCATCGAAAGCTCGCTTGGCTTCCAGCAGCTGACCATCCAAGACGTCGTTGGCCCGAGCGGTTCGACCCGCTCGGCCGACGGTA
>NZ_JBDGQZ010000057.1:0-4914 GCF_042218505.1 Halobellus sp. | reverse complement strand
GATTCCCATACGAAGTAATTTACTCGATATGAGGTAAAACTTGGGAGACGGTCACTGCTCGGGTTTCTGACCGATCCCGATTCCCGTTCCCGCGTGCGAGCGGTAGTGAAGCATCGCCGAAATTAGAAAGCTCAGGACGATGAGCGTCGCCCAGCCGATGTCGGAGAAGAGTCCGAACGGGAAGATGTCGAACGCGGCGACGACGACCAGAAGGAGGCTCACCACCCCGAGCGCGAAGTAGTACTCGTGCCAGGGGATATCGTTGCCACGGACGACGTCGAGGTAGATGTTGATCTCCTCTTTCATCAGCGTCGGCTCGACCGTCCCCCGGTCTTTGTCGTACACGACGAGACCGGCACTGTGGAGCTTAGGTAGGTGCAACTGTTGCAGTGCCGTGTACGCCGACTTGCGGTCCTCGCGCGTGACGCCTCCGGCCGCCGTGCCGTTCTCGGCGGCGGCGACGCACTCGGCCAGTTCGCCGATCTCGTACGTTTCGTTCCTGGACAGTTCGCGGAGGACGGTCCGCCGGCGTGGGTTCGCCAGTATCTCGAAGAGTACCTCCTCCGTGAGGTTCCCCGGCTCCTCAGGTTCGGGGGCCTCGGAGAACTGTTCCACCTCGAGGCCAGGGGGAGTCACGTTATTACACGATCCTTTGACAGTATAAGTGTCCCTGTTAATAACAACCGGCTGTGATTTTCGGCCGAGGATTTCACCACACGGAAGCCGAGAAGCAAGTTCTAATCGGTGATTAGCTAACCCTCACGGGGGGGAAGGACGTCCGATGAAAACCGCGAACCCTCGTCGATTCAACTGGAGGCGACCGGAGTACACCGGCCAGAATCGGTGTCTCCCGTGTACGGTGGTCAACATAGTAATCGCCGCAGCGGTGACTGTCGGCCTCGCCGCGGTGAGTCCCCCGACGGCGGGCGTCTTCGCCGCCGTCGGGCTCGCGGCGATCTACTTCCGCGGGTACCTCGTTCCCGGGACGCCGGCGCTGACGAAACGGTACGTGCCCGACACGGTGCTCCGGCTGTTCGATCACGACTCCACACTGCCGGCGTTCGACTCGGACTCCACCGACGCCGTCGACGTCGAGCGGTTCCTCGTGGAGGCCGGCGCGCTCGAACGCTGCCGCGGCGACGAGGACCTCTGCCTCTCGCAGGGGTTCAGAGAGGCGTGGAACGACCGGCTCGAATCGCTCGAGACGGCCGAGACGGCGACGATCGCTCCGCTCTTCGACGGCCTCGACGTCGAGGGACCGATCCGGATCGACGCCCGTCCGAACGCCTTCGTCGCGCTGGTCGACGCGGGGCACCTCGGCCAGTGGGAGTCCGAGACCGCCTTCCTGGCGGATCTCGCCGCCGACGCGGAACTCCGCATCCGCGTCGGAAACTGGGCGGAGGTTCCGTACCGAACGCGGCTGGAACTCCTCGGGGCACTCCGGATCTGGCTAGATCACTGCCCGGACTGCGGCGGGGTGGTCTCGCTCGACGAGGGGACGGTCGAGTCCTGCTGCCGGTCGGTCGACGTGGTCGCGGCGACCTGTGACGACTGCGGGACTCGGCTGTTCGAGGCGCGACTCCCTCCGGGCGGCCTCCGGATGGAATCCCAACAGTCGTAATTCGTTCCTTTTCGAGCGCCCGTCCGTCGTTCCCCTTCGGTGAGTCAGTCCGGCCGTTCGTCGAGCACGAATGCGAAGTACGGCCGCATCGCGCGTCGCGCTTCGTCCCACTGCCGGGTGTCGTGGAGTTCGACGCCGAGGAAGTACCGGACGGGCTCCGGCCCGTAGCCCGACTGGCCCGAGCGGGGTTTCTCCGGGTATGTCGGGTCCCGGAGCGCCGCCCTGAGTTCGTACAGTTGCGCTCGCTGCAGCGGGGTCCAGTAGTCGCCGCCGGCCGTGTGTTCGAGCCACCCGCGCGTGCTCGCCGGCGCGTCTCGCGGGTCGATGCCGGCGGCCTCCGCCCGCCGAGCGAAGGCGGACTCGACGGCTGACCAGTCCGCCGCCGCGACGCGGTCCGGGTCGATCTCTCCCCGGACCCGACACGCGTCCTCGACGGCGTCCCTCTCCCAGAGGGCGTCGACGTAGGCCACCGCCGCCTCGCGTACCTCGCCCGCGTCCAGGTGGGCGAACTGCCGGCGGTCGACGTCGGCGGAGGCCTCTATGGCCTCCTCGCGGTTACGCACGTCGTGCGCGACGAACCCCGCACAGGGCCAGGAACTGCGCGGACCTCTCATCTGTCGATCTGGTCGCCGGCGATTGAGCCGGTCGCAGTGAACGCTCTCCGATAGCCTACCTGCACTTCCCCACCCGTCAGTGATAAGCTTTCAGTCCGAATATCACCCGCTAGAACGCCTGAAACGTTCGAATCACGATACGAAGAGGTGGAGTTATCCCCCGATTCACTCGAAGCGCGATAGGTAGAGCCAGCGTCGCGTCCAGAGCTGATAGAGCGTCGACGCCGCGATGAGCGCCAGGAAGAGGCTGGCGAAGACGAGCGGGTCGATCGCGGCGGGCACGCTGGCGGCGGTGGACGCGAATCCGACCTTCGACGACGGTTACGTCCTCTCGCGCGACGGCGAGACGTGCCTCGCGGTCGGCGATGCGGTCTACGTCTCGTTCCGGTGGGAGATTCCCCGGGATGCGGGCAACATCGTCCAGGGCGACAGCGCCCGGTTCACCGTCGGGTTCGTTCCCCGGAGGTGTTCGGAGGAATGAACTCGGGACCGACCGTTCGACACTCGCGGATTAACGTGTCGTTACGCCACCGAACCCCCGACAATCGTTCTGGAAACGCTGTCGATACGAACCTTCACGACGGTCATACCCGCAGGCACCAAGGGGCTAACGTATCGATAACTAAGCCCGTTACCGGCCTCCTGAGAGACGTGACAGACAGTCAGTACGCGACGGTTCGATCGGCCCCAGGCACGTCTCCACGGGTCGCGGTCGGCCGCCACGGTACGGGGACGGTGGGGGTGCTCGAATGTCGCTGACCGACCGGTCCACTCTCCGGCGGGCGGCGAACGTGCTCGGTGTCTTCGTACTGATCGCGATGGTGGCCCCGTTCGTGGTCTACGGAGTCCCGCAGGTCGTCGGCGCCGACCAGAGCTTCGTGGTCCTCTCGGGGAGTATGGAGCCCGCGATGAGCCCCGGCGACGTGGTCGTCGTCCGCGACACCGCCGTCGACTCGGTCGTGGCGGGCGACATCATCACCTACCGGACTGACAGCGCGACCCCGACGACCCACCGGGTGATCGAAGTCGTCGAGACGGGCGACGGCCCCGCGTATCTGACCAAGGGTGACGCCAACGAAGACCCCGACAGCGGCCTCGTCACACACGACCGTGTGATCGGAACGGCCTTCGTGACGATCCCGCTGCTTGGCCACGCCATCGCGTTCGTGAACACGCCCGTCGGCTTCGCCGCGGTCGTGGTGATCCCGCTGGTCCTGTTCGTCGGGACCGAGATTCGGTCCCTCGTGGGGTCGATTAGCGCCGTCGACGCGCCGGGAGTGACGAGTGCGGCAGAAGCGGGCGGCCCCGAACTCGGCGACAGCGATCGGGTCGGGACCGTCGTCGCCGGCGCTGTCGCCGGCGAGGGTCAGTCAGCCGACAGCGACGCACAGGGAGCGGAATCGACGGCCGACGGCGACGACGCCGATTCCGGCGGCGCGTCGCTCACGCTGACGCGATCGAGCCTCCAGATCATCATCCTCATCTTCGGCGTCTACCTCCCCTACAGCGCCTACGTCGCCTACGAGCTCCGCACTTCGTGGGCGATCACGATGGCGATCGCAACGGCGATCGGGCTCCTGTTCGTAATCGGGCTGCACTCCGGGAGCCGATCGGACGCGGACGACAGAACGGACGACAACCCGGACGACAACGCACCCGATGCAGCGCTCGAGCAGGGCGACGCCGATGATCGCACGACGGACGACGCCACCGGAGAGAGGGACGCCGACGACGTGGACGATCCGATCTCGTCACCCACATCGGCCGCCGACGGCGGCGAAGCCCCCGACGAGGACCTGATCTGGCAGGTGGACCCCACCGAGACGGCCGACGCCACCCCAGCGGCCGACCGCGAGTCGGCCGAGTCCCTCAGCCCCGCGGGAGGCGACGATGAGTGACCCGGCCGGCTCGCGCGACGGACCGAGCGGCCTCTCGCGGCGCTCGATCCTCTACGCGGCCGCGGCGACGGGCGCGGCAGCCGCTTCTGGCAGCGGCGTGGCCGCCCTGCTCACCGACACCGAACGGGTCCAGACCCGACTGAGCGCGGGCACGCTCGACCTCGACGTGTCCGTTCTCCGACCGCCGTCGTGGACGGACGGCACTTCCACCGGGAAGCTCGTGCTCCACGAGGAGCAGACCGCGACGTTCGAGCTCTCGGTCGACACGAACCCGGCGTTCGTCTGGCTCGTGTCCCCGTGCTCGACCTGCGACGATGTCGAATCGAAGATCGAGGCGGAACTCGAACCGACGCGCCCCGGAGCCGGCACGACGACGCTGTTCAGCGGAACGCTCGACGCGTTCCGCGAGGTGTACGGACGCGGCGGGTTGCTCTCGACGCAGGCGCTTGCGGGCGGTACGGAGACGTGGATGGTGACGTTCACGTGGCTGTTGCTCGAACCGCTCGAAGACGGGGTCGGCGACGAATTCAGCTTCGAGTTCGAGTTCCGCGCGATCCAGGAGCGCCATCTGGGCGATCCCGAGCAGTTCGACCTCGGCCTGCCGGCCTGCCCCGACTGCGAGTCCGAGTGCGGCACGTCGATCAGTTTCGTCGCCTTCTGCGGCGACGGATCGTTTGAGAAGGCGGCCCTGTCGTTCGAGACGATCGAGTGCGGCGGGAACTACCCCACGCTGAAGCTGATGGAGATTCCGTCGGGCGTCGACACCGTCGTGCTCAAGTAC
>NZ_JBDGQZ010000027.1:0-5241 GCF_042218505.1 Halobellus sp. | reverse complement strand
ATCCGCAGCTCCCACAGGACTTGCTGAATCGCCGTCATCGGTCGGGCCTCCATTCTGCGTAGTCTTCGACGTACTGTAGCGCGGCGCTCCAGGACTGCATCCACCGAAGGTTGGCATCGAGGGTCATGTCGTACTTGTCGTGGTCGGTATCGAGCGGGTGCGCTGTCAGGCGATTCCACGCCGACGCCCACGACCGCTACGGACGACTCCCGAGGCGAGCGGAGGGCCGTCCATCGGCCTCGACGTCGATGCGGAACGCGAAGCGCTCGCCGTCGAAGACGGTGCGGAACGGAACGACCTCGCCCGCTGAATCGAGGATGAGTCGGAGACCGGGGACTCGTTCCCGGCGCGGTAGTTGTCCAGCAGCGCCGCCACGAGCAGCGTGTGGTACTTCAGGCTCGTGTATGGGTGATAGACCGACTCGTTGAACGCGGCGGCGAGACAGCCGAGGAAGCCGATGACGGTTCGTAGCATACGAGTTGCAGCAACCACTGGCGCAGTAGTCGTGGGATCTCGTTCTCAGCGGCCGGCAATCGGGACGGAGGGGCTCTCGTCGGTGGGCGATCAGCAGCGAAGGGTGCCGGCAGCGTCCGTCGCCGTCTCCCAATCGCCAACCTACAAGACGGTTCCGGCTGAGGTGCGGATATGCGACTGCAGGACTACTGGGGCGTCGGCCCAAAGACGAGTGAGCGGCTTCGCGAGTCGATGGGCGTCGAGGCGGCAGTTGCGGCTATCGAGGACGCCGACATCAGGGGGCTCGCGGACGCCGGAATCCCCCGGGGACGCGCGGTTCGGATCCTCCGTCGGGCCAACGGCGCAGCGGGGATCCAGACGCTCGGGACGCGCGACGCCCGCGACGTCTACGACGATCTGCTCGCCCTCGCCAGCGAGTACGCGCTCACTCGGCACGCGGCCGACCGCGTGCGTGTGATGACACCATTGCCAACCATCGACGAGCGCGACGCGCGACTCGACCGTGTGCTCGACGCGCGAGACGCGTGGACGGGACTGGATACGGCCGCCCGCGAGGCGGTCACGTCGGCGTTCGATGCCTACGACCGCGAGGAGGGCACCGACCGCGTGGCCGTCGAGACGGCGCTGGAACTCCGCGAGGCAGGTCTTCGTGGGGGCACGTTTGCAGCCCTCGACGACCTCGACGACGACGCGCTCTGGGCGGCGGCCGAGGCGCTCGGGACCGTCGATGCTGACGGCAGCGTCGCCGCCGGAGCGGACGAGGAACTCGACCGCTTGCGCGACCGACGCGCCGCCGTCGCCGAGTTAGAGACGAACGCGCTCGACGTTCTGGAGTCGATCAGAGAACGCGGCGTCCGCGACTTCGAGGAGTTTCGTGCCGCGTTCGTCGAGTACGTCGCCAGCGAGGCGGACGTCCGTCGCGGACGCGTCGAGGCCGCTGTGGCCGGCGACGCTCACGACGAGGCCGACTTCGCCGCCACCTCGCTCCGCGCGCTTCGGTCGGAACTCGACGACGACGTCGATGCGCGGGAGGCGACCGTTGCGGCCAATCTTCAGGAATCGATCGAGACAGCCCGCCAAGACGTCGAAACTGCGGTTTCGACGGTCTCTGACATCGCGTTCGACCTCTCGCTGGGGCGGTTCGCTGCCGAGCACGAACTCACCCGTCCACGGCTCGTTGACGACGGCCTCGCGGTGGTCGAAGCGCGAAATCTTACGCTCTCGGGCGAGGTCCAGCCCGTGACCTACGCCGTCGGCGACCACGCCCTCGATGACCCGAGTCCCGGCGATGTCACGGCGGGTCAGCACGACAGTTCGCCCGACCGGGAACCCCCGAAAGCGCCCCCGAGCGGCGACCGAGTCGCGGTTCTCACGGGCGCGAACTCCGGCGGGAAGACGACGCTGCTTGAGACGCTCGCGCAGGTCGCGCTGCTGGCGGCGATGGGGTTGCCGGTCCCCGCGGCCGACGCGGCAGTCGGGCGGTTCGACACGATCGTCTTTCACCGCCGGCACGCCAGTTTCAACGCCGGCGTGTTGGAGTCGACGCTGAAATCCATCGTCCCGCCGCTCTCGACTGGTGATCGAACGCTTATGCTCGTCGACGAGTTCGAGGCGATCACTGAACCCGGCCGGGCGGCTGACCTCCTGAATGGACTCGTCGATCTGACCGTCGAGCAAGAAGCGCTCGGCGTCTACGTCACCCACCTGGCGGACGATCTCAGTCCGCTTCCGTCGGAGGCGCGCATCGACGGCATCTTCGCGGAGGGACTGACCGAGGGCCTCGCGCTGGAGGTCGACTACCAGCCGCGGTTCGGCACGGTCGGCAAGTCGACGCCGGAGTTCATCGTCTCCCGACTCGTCGCCAACGCCCGCGACCGCTCGGAGCGGCGTGGGTTCGAGGCGCTGGCGGCCGCTGTCGGCGAGGAGGCCGTCCAGCGGACGCTGTCGGACGCCGAGTGGTCGAGCGACTGAGCCCCGAGTGCGGCTCTGTGGCCACCCGTCTCTCTCACCCGTTCGGGCCGAACGCTTTTGCGAGCGCTCTCGGTAGTCTCCGCTAATGATCGATCTTCCGTGGGGCGGTAGTGACGGCGATTCGAGCGACGACGCCGACGAGTACCCCGACGCGCTGGTCGTCTGCTCGTTCCAGGACGGGACAATCGCCGTCTACGCCGACCGCGTCGAAATCGAGCGCGTCGAGCGCTCGCGGTTCGACGACAAGACGATCCCGACAGACGAGATCGAGGGCGTCGATCTCTCGAAGGGCGTCACCATTGGTTACCTCCAGATCGAACAGACCGGGATGGCGGTCGACGCCGGCGGCCTGCTGAGCGATCCGGTCAACGAGAACACGCTGCACTTCGGTCGGGGCGGTCGAGACTGCGCGTCGGAGGCCCGCACGGAGATTCTGGCACACGCCTCCGGGTAAGGGTGATTCGGTTCTCGACCCGCGACGAGACGATCGCTCGTAGCCACCTCAGGAGCGCGCGTATGCCCCGCTACTGTCACATCTCCGCGCCCTGCTCGTCGATTGCGTCTGCCGCGATCGACCGCCCACGAGCGTTGAGTTCCACCTCGTGGCGGATCCGCACCTCGTCGAGCACGTCGTGGTCGATCAACCGCACGAACAACTCCTCGACCTGGTCGACGTCGATGCCGAGAAACTGCGGGATGTCGAACGGCGAGACACCCGAGTACAGCGCCATCAGGACTTGTTTGTCCTGCATCGAGAGATCCAGCGACGTTTCGGTCTGTTCCTCGCCGATCCGGAGAAGCGACTTCAGGATGCTCACGGCCCGTTCGGGGCCGGAAACGTACGTCTGCACGCTCGTCCCCTCGTTATCGGAGTGTTCGACCTCGATGACTTCGCGCTGCTCTTCGCGGACCGTCCGTCGGCCCATATCGATGTCGCCGATGTCGTCGAGACGGATCTCGACGAAGGTCCCCGAGACGGTCGCAACGCTGACGCACTCCTCTTCGACTTTCATCCGGGCGCCCTCCCACTCGGTGTTCTGGACGACGCCGCCCTCGACAGCCGGGTGGCGGACGAGAAACTTCGTCGAAGAGAGGAGAGCGTCGTAGAGGTCCATCTCGAACCCCTCGAAGTCCGCCGGCGCGATGAGAATCACGTTTTCACCGTTGTCGAACTGCAGCGCGAGATAGTCCGAAACCGTCGCAACGCGCTGATTCACGTCGAAGCGCCCGCCGACCCGGTCGATGGCGTCGAGACGGAACGTTCGCTTGCCGCCCGTGCCCGCTAGGACGATCCGCTTGTTCGAAAGGAGAATCCGTCCGTTGGTCCAGCCGGCGTCGTTCCGTTCGCGACCGTCACGCAGGGCTCTCAGGAACTCCCCTCGCGTGTCAGCGATCTTCGTTTCGCCGGGTTGCACGCGTGCTCACCTCCGTGAGCGGCTTCGTGATCGCGACCCGCCGTCGCCGGCGTCGCGGTAGATTCGTAACCGCTTTTCCACCGGATCGAACCGATCACGACAGGAGGCCGGAATGGTCTCGGTCATCCCGATCGTGAGGTATCCGCCGGATTCGACGGCCGAACTCAGCGTCTCGAAGATTGCCTCTTTCGCCTCCCGGTTGATATAAATGAAGAGATTCCGGCAAATAACCAGGTCGAACGTCTGCGGGGGTTCCTGCTGGACCAGATCGTGCTTGCGGAACGAAACCAGGTCCTTCACGTCGTCGGTGACGCAGAACGCGTCGCCGTCGCGTTCGACGTACTGAGCGTTCCCCACTAGCGGTTCCAGTTGCTCCTCGAGGTCGTTGGTCTCGGAGGCGTGATATTCACCGCGGCGGGCGGCCCGCAGGATCTCGGGTTTGATGTCGGTCCCGAGGATCTCGACCTTCCGCTCGTCAACCCGGTCGTCGTCGATCGCCAGCATTGCAGCGGAGTACGCCTCCCGGCCGTCGGAACTGGCGGCGCTCCAGATCCGCGTTCGCCCGTCCTGGCTGAGTTCCGCGATGATGTCGCGAAGTGACTCCCAGACCTCGGGGTTGCGGAAGAAACTGGTGACGTTGACGCTGAGCGCGTTCAATAACGCTTCGCGTTCTTCGTCGTCCGTCTCCAGCAGGTCCTGGTACGCGCCGTAGTCGTCGATCCGCTGGCGACGCATCCGGGCGGAGATCCGGCGATCCAGATACGAGCGGTTGTACGAACTCGTCGCGAACGACAGCGACGATTCGACGTACGCCAGGAGTTGGTCGAACCGTTCGTCGTCCTCGTCAGCGTCGTCGTCCGATCCCGAGCCGACGTTGATGTCCAGACCCATCAGTCGGCTGCCCCCTCTGCCTCGGTGGTGTCGTCCTCAGGCGGGGCCCACTGCCGGCGGGCCTGCCTGCCCTCCTCCGGAATCGAGAGGGAGTTCACGTCGAGAATCGGTACGACGTTGCCGTCGCCCACGACGGCCGTCCCGGAGAGTCCTTCGGTGCCCTTGAGCGGCCCCTGAAGCGGCGTAACGACGACCTCCTCCTGTCGCGAGACGCTGTCACATCGAAGCGCGACCTGGCGATCAGCCGGACGGATCCGGACGGTCATCCCGTTCTCGTGGCGCGAGCCTTCGACGTCGAGTGCGTCTCGGAGTCGGATCAGCGGGAAGATGCGCTCCTCGTGGACAATGACTTTTGCGCCGTCGACGCGTTCGGCGCGGGACTGCTGTGAGACTTCGTCGATGTACTTGATCGGGACGCCGAACTCCCGTTCGCCGATCCGGACGAAAAGCACTTTGATAATCGCGACCGACACCGGCAGTCGGATCGAGA
>NZ_JBDGQZ010000032.1:0-6722 GCF_042218505.1 Halobellus sp. | reverse complement strand
GCGACGTCTCCGTCCGTTACGAGACGGTGCCGCCCGAGACGTTCGACGACCGGAGCGGGAGCGGCGGACACGACCACGACCACGCACACGGAGGCGGGCATGACTGACGACGACGCCGTCCTCGCTGCGTTCCGTCTCGCCGACTCCTTCCTGCCGACCGGGAGCCACACCGCGTCTTACGGCCTCGAACAGTTCGTCCAGAGCGGCCGGGTCGCGGACGTCGACGATCTAGAGGCGCTGGTGGAGACGTACCTCCGGCGGCAGGTCGGTCCCGGCGACCTGGTGGCAGTTCAGGCGGCCCACGCCGCGGCCCGAGACGGCGATATCGGGCGGGCGTGCGAGGCAGACCGACGGCTGGTCGCCGCGACGCTCTCCGCGGAGTTCCGCGAGAGCGCCCGTCGCACCGGCGACCGCCTCCTCTCGCTTCAGCGCGAACTGCGCGAGGACGACCTCCTGGCGCGGTACGCGGCGCGCGTCGACGCGGGTGACGCCCCCGGGACCCAGCCGGCGGTACTCGGCGTGACGACGGGCCGCGCAGGCGTGGGGGTGCGCGAGGCGTGTCTGGTCTGCTGTCACGGGTTCGTCACCGACCTGCTCGGGGCCGGCCAGCGGCTCCTCTCGCTCGGACACACGGACGCCCAGCGGGTGCTCGACCGGCTCCGTCCGTCGATGAGCGCGGCCGTCGACGATGCCGCGGCCCGCGATCTCGACGCGATGACGCCGTTCGCCCCGACGGCCGACGTTCTCTCCGCCGAACACGAGCGGGCGGACCGCCGGCTGTTCACGAGCTGAGGACGGGGCCGCCGTCCGGGCGACGCTCGGAGCGACGCGGCGACCAGCGACCGGCGATCGACGACCGCGCAGACGTTCCGGCTGGTCGCGACCCCGGGCAGGTCGTACGGCTCGACCGGCAGGATACCTCTCCCGCGTGCGGCCTCGGGGCGGGCGGTGTCGCCGGAGCCGGCGTCGCCGGCATCTCCGGGGGAGAGTCAAGGAGCCGGGCCGCGCTCCGCGACGTCGCCGCGAGCCACACAGTTATGCCCCCGGCCCCAGTCGTTCGCCTCGATGGTCGAGAGTCCGTGCGTCGACCGGTGTGCGCTCGACGAGGAGGGTGTCTGTCTCGGCTGTGGCCGGACGATGGCGGAGATACGGCGCTGGGCGTCGCTCTCGACGGCGGAGCGCCGGGCCGTCGTCGACCGGGTCGCCCGAGAGTAGCCGCCGGGCGTCCGCGACGGCCCGCCGCGAGGTGGACGGCACGCCGACGGCCAGCGGCCGAAACCGACAGGGGGCCTCGGCCCCTGTCGTAGTTCGTGACCGACAGCGACCGACGCCGACTGCTCGCCGTCGCCGCGACGGGACTCGCTGGACTGCTCGCCGGCTGTGCCGGTCAGCGGACGGGCGACGAGCCCGCGACCGACGGGGAGACCCAGACAGAGCGTCCGACAGCGACGCCCGCTCCGACGGCGACGCCCGCTCCGACGGAGCGCCCGACAGAGAGCCCGACAGCGACCGCGACCCAGACTCCGACGGCGACACCCACCGCGACGGCGAGTCCGACACAGACCCCGACGCCGCCGACTGCCGTCACCGTCGACAACATCGGCGTGAGCGCGTGGGAGGTGGTCGACGGACCGGTCGCGCCCGCCGGCGAGCGCAACCCGACGCTCTCGCTCACTGTCGGGCGGCGCTACGCCGTCGAGAACCGCGGGTGGGACGACCACCCTTTCGCCCTGCTCGACGCCGACGGCGCGGCGCTGTGCTCGCAGGCCGGCGACGGCCGACTGGAGGCCGACTCCGGCGTCGACTGGACCGACGAGGGCGACCGGTTCGCGTTCACCGTCACCGAGACGCTGGCGTCGGCCGTCGACACATACATCTGTACCGTCCACGGGTCGATGCGTGGCAGCGTGACGACCGGCACGGACGGCTCGACACAGACCGAGAGCCCGACGCCGACCGACAGCGGGGGCGACGACGGCGGCTACTGAGCGCCCGAGCGCAACCCCCAAGCCCGCCCGCCCCGATCGCCGCACGTGACGGTTCGGCTGCGCGACGGCGTCGAGATCACCCTCTCGGACGGCACCCGTGTCGTCTGTGACGCCGACGACCCCGGCGGCGACGTGGCCGTGGTGACCCACGCCCACGGCGACCACCTCCCCGAGGGCGAGGCGACGGCCGTGTGTTCGCCGCTGACGGCCGCGCTCGGCACCGCCCGTCGGGACGCCCCGCTCGGCCGCGTGACCGACGACCGTATCGACCTCCTGCCCGCCGGGCACGTCGCCGGGTCGCGCGTCGCCCTCGTGACCGACCCCGACGGGACGCGGTACTGTTACACCGGCGACGTCTGCCTCCGCGCCCGCGACTACCTCGACGGCTTCGACCCCGACACGGCCGGCGACGTCGACGTCCTGGTCACCGAGGCCACCTACGGCGACCCGGGCTACGCGTTCCCGCCGCACGACGAGGTCGTCGCCGACGCGCTGGCGTGGCTCGACGAGACCGACGCGCCGGTGTTGCTGTTCGGCTACGCGCTCGGACGGGCACAGACCCTCCAGCGTCTCGCCGCCCGTGCCGGCCGGCGCGTCCTCACGACCGACGCCGTGTTGCGGGTGAACGACCCGATCACGACCCATCTGGACGTGGCGTTCGACGCCGACGAGTACGACAGCCACGACCTCGGGCCGACGGACGCGCTCGTCCTGCCGCTCACCTCCGCCCGTGCCGGCTGGATCGACCGGCTCCGCGACGCGACCGGCGCCCTCGCGGCGGGGTTCTCGGGCTGGGCGGTGGACGACTCCTTCAGGTTCCGCGGGAACTACGACGTGACCTTCCCGCTCTCTGACCACGCCGACTTCCCCGCGCTGGTGTCGATGGTCGACGCCCTCGACCCCGACCGGGTCTACACGCAACACGGCGAGGCGGCGACGCTCGCGACTCGTCTCACCCGCCGGGGCTACGACGCGACCGCGCTCCGCGACGGGCAGTCGACACTCGGCGAGTTCTGATCTCGCCCGTTCTGGCCCGTGTGCCGCCGCGAGCGCCGGCTGCGTCGACCAAACGATTATGCTGCTCTGTCGGCTGCCACGTGTATGGCAGAGACGCCGCACAGCCCGCCGGGCCTCCCGCTCGTCGGGAGTGCGCTCGACTTCGGGGACGACCCGCTCCGGTTCGTGACCGGTGTCCAGCGCGCCTACGGCGGCCAGTACCCACTCGTGCGGGTCGACCCCGCCACCGGGCCGACGACGAACGTCGTCCTCGACGCCGGGCTCGTCCACGAGATACTGGGTGACCGGGACCGATTCCGCCGGCCCAACCTCGGACCACAGGCACAGCGCCGGGAGGGGTTGCTCTCCAGCGACGGTGACCTGTGGGAGACCCAGCGCGGGATCCTCCAGCCGGAGTTCGTCGGCGAGCGCCTCGCCTCGTACGCCGGGACGACGGGCGACGCCGTCGAGGCACTTCTCGCGGAGTGGCCCGAGGCGGGCGAGCGTGACCTGTTCTCCGAGGTCGGAACGCTGACACTCCAGGTGATCGCCCGGTCGCTGTTCAGTTACGACGTCTCCCGGGCAGAGAGCGACCGCGTCCAGGACGCACTCGAGACCTTCGGCGACGAACTCGCCTTCTCACCGCTCGGCGTCGTGCTCCCCCCTCGTCTGCAGCCGGGCCCGTCGACGGCGTTCGAGCGGGCGAACGACGCGCTCGACGCCTTCGCGCAGGACGTGATCGACCAGCACGTCGCCCGGGACGACCCGCCTCGCGACCTGCTCACGGCGCTGCTGGCCGCCGAGCGCGACCCGTCTGTCGAACTGTCCGAGAACGAACTCGTCGACGAGACGGTGCTGTTTCTCACCGCCGGCCACGAGACGACGGCGCTGACTATCACCTACGCGTTCTACTGGCTCTCACAGCACCCCGAGGTGCGCGCCCGGGTGCGCGACGAGGCCGACGCCGTCCTCGACGGCGACCGCCCCGACTGGGGCGACCTCCCGGAACTCCGGACGACAGAGCGGGTCGTCCGCGAGACCCTCCGGCTCACGCCGGCGGCGTGGAACGTCATCCGCCAGACGCGCCGACCGGTCCGGCTCGACGGCTACCGGCTCGAGGCGGGCGAACTGCTGTTCGCGTCGCCGTACGCCCACGGCCGCGACCCGGCCGCGTGGGACGACCCGGCCCAGTTCCGACCGGCGCGGTGGCGCGAGGAGGCGTCCCGGGCGGCCGACGCCTACTTTCCGTTCGGGAGCGGCCCACGGTCGTGTATCGGCCGGCAGCTGGCCCTGATCGAGGCGCAGTTCACCCTCGCGCACGTCCTCCAGCACTACGACGTCGAGGTGTTGGTCGACGACCTCGAGTTCCGTCCGGCCGTGACACTGCAACTCGAGGGCGACGTTCCCGCACGACTCGTGGCACGGACGTGACGAGTGGTCGGGTCGACGACCTCTCTCCCGACGTTCGAATCCGAAGCCAGGCCCTGACGCCGTGGCCACCCCGGCCGTCCGGACTCCCGACCCCACAGCCCCCAGGAAGCGAGAAATCGACCGTACGACGGGGCACTCGACACGGCCACGCCTCGTCAGCCCAGTGTCCGGGCTGGCTCACCGACGGTCGCGGGGCGGAGACGGTCCGGCACGTCTCCCGTGGCCGCGGTCGAGTACGACCACCGTTTTTACCGCCGGCGTCGAATCTAACAGCGTGATCGCCAGCCACCTCGACCACGTGAACCTCCGGATACCGTCCGACGGTGTCGACGCAGCGCAGACGTTCTACGGGGAGCGCCTCGGGTTCGGCATCGAGGATACGCTCTACGCGGCCGACGAGAAGCCGTTCTTCGACGTCCGCCTGTCGTCGACGGCGGTGATCCACCTCTGGCCGACCGACGAGTTCGAGCCACCGACGGCGACGAACTTCAACCACGCCTGCGTCGTCGTCGAGGACTCGATCGAGAGGATCACCGACCGACTCGCAGACGCCGGCGTCGAGGTCGACAGGGAGCTGTCCTCGCCCCGTGGCGCGACCGGCGAGGCCCCCGCAGTCTACGTCACCGACCCGTTCGGATACCGGATCGAACTCAAAGAGCGCGTCTGAGACTCCGATCCGGTCGCCCGCTGTGACCGGGCGGCTCTGCCGAACGCATCCGTTGGTGTGAGGAGAGTGAGACGGGGTGCTCTACTGTCGGCGATAGGGTTCGGCGTGCTGTATGCAGGGGACGTGTCGGCCGTGCGCCGAGACGAGACCGCCGGCTGTTCGTCCCGATCTGATCGGCTGTACGCTGGCCTCTCGCACACACTCGCCGACGGCTGTCCGGGGATGCCAGACAGAACTATCAAATACGAACGTTGTACTCGAAACTGGCAGTTCTTCGTGTCCGAATATCGGGGGTCGTCGCTCGCTCGGGTGTTCGTTCGCGCGCCACACACTCCAGGCCGATCCAGTCTCTCCTGCTGGGGCGAGGGCAACGAGATGGACCGTCGAGAAACGCTCTGTCCTCCCCGGCACGCCCGACGCGACGCGGCCGCTCTCGCCGAATAAAAATAAATACCAAGCTGTGTTTATTGTGACCATCCACCAATGCAGATTCAGGCAGCCGTCGTCAGCGAGGAGGGCGCAGACCCCCAGCTCGAATCGATCCAGCTGGACGAACAGCCCCGTGCGAACGAAGTGCTGGTGCGGGTCGTGAGCGCCGGCGTCTGTCACACCGATCTGTCGACGGCAGACAACTTCTACGGCGGACCGCCGTATCCACAGGTACTCGGACACGAAGGCTCCGGCGTCGTCGAGGCGACCGGTGACGAGGTCACGAGCGTCGAGGAGGGCGACCACGTCGCGATGAGTTACGACTTCTGTGGAGAGTGTCGAAACTGTCTCAGGGGACGTATTCCGTACTGCGAGAACCTGTTCGAACACAACTTCCTCGGCCGGCGGCCGGACGACGAGTCCAGCCCGCTGTCGAAAGACGGCGAGCCGGTCAGCGGCTGTTTCTTCGCGCAGTCCTCCTGGGCTACCCACGCTATCGCCACCGAACAGAACATCGTCACGGTGGACGAAGATGTTCCGCTCGATATCGTCGGGCCGCTGGGGTGTGGAATCCAGACGGGGGCCGGTGCCGTCATGAACGCGCTTGCCCCCGAGTCCGGGTCCTCTCTCGCCGTCTTCGGCGTCGGGTCCGTCGGGATCAGTTCGGTGATGGCGGCCGCGAACGTCAGCGCCTGCACGGACATCGTCGCCGTCGACCTGAACCAGGACCGCCTCGATACGGCCGCAGACCTCGGCGCGACCCACACGCTGAATCCAGACGACGAGGACGACATCGTCGACGCGATTCACGACATCACGAACGGTGGTGCCGACTACTCGATCGAGACGACCGCCGTGCCGGAGGTCCTCCGGCAGGCCGTCGACTGCACGACCATCCCGGGCGAGTGTGGCCTCATCGGGGCGGCGCCCGCGGGAACCGAGGTCAGTCTCGATATGCACACGTTCCACTTCGGGCACAAGCTCCGCGGAATCATCGAGGGCGACGCCGTCCCCGAACTGTTCATTCCGACGTTGCTCGATCTCTGGAAACAGGGCCGGTTCCCGTTCGACGAGATCATCACCCACTACGAGTTCGACGACATCCACCAGGCCATTCACGACGCCGAAGAGGGCAACACGATCAAGCCCGTGCTGCGAATGGATCGTCCCTGAGCGTCTGGCCTCTCGGCCGGGTCTGAACGGCCACCGTA
>NZ_JBDGQZ010000038.1:0-6724 GCF_042218505.1 Halobellus sp. | reverse complement strand
AGGCTCTGTGAACTGTTCGAGAATCTCTTCGGGAACGCCGTCGAACACGGTGGGAACGACGTAACGGTTCGCGTCGGCCGGCTGGAGGGCGGCTTTTTTATCGAGGACGACGGGCCGGGGATGCCCGAGGAGGACAAAGAACACGTCTTCGATCACGGGTTCACCACGCGAGAGGACGGGCACGGATACGGCCTCTCGGTCGTCCGAACCATCGTCAACGCACACGGGTGGGATATCGTCGCGACCGACGCACAGACCGGTGGGGCGCGGTTCGAGATAACCGAAATCGACCTGCTCAACTGAGGCCTGCACACGGAGAGTTCAGTGACCAATTCGACAGCAGTGGACTGGAGATAGCGCGTCCCGACGATGAGACGCGGGGAACACGCTGGAAGATGGCTCGTCCACTCGCTGCGGTGGATGAACTATGTCGTACGTAGATTGTGAGAGACAGAGTGAGATCTCAGGAAGCAGTCGGTATTGCAGTGCTGAGTGGAGTTCGGAGAGCGGACTCTGGCCGGCGTGACCAGCTCAGTAGCCACCGCCGTCGTCGAAACACCGGCCGCATTTCGTGATCGTTGTCGTGTCGAGTTGTTCGATTGCGGTCTGCTGTAACCGGTCCTCTGATAGGTTGTTCGTGACTCCGCAGGGAGTTGTGAGTGCTGAGTTGCCGGGTTCCTGTTTGTGGATCGTGTTCGTTACCTCGTTGAGGATCTCATCCATACCGAGCAAATGGTATACAAAATGCATAATTTCCGTGCTTGTCTAACCAGGCCTACTAACCGTGATAGATAGAGTCCCACCTATGGGGGTTCTGCGTGCTATAGTAGCGTGTGCAATTGATTGCACAGCAGATCGCACGCAGTCGTGCGATCGAGTGAGCGAAGACGTGCAAACGCTACTATCACTCTCGGCGAAGTGGAGCGCCCCACCGTTCGTTTCAGTCAACGCTTTTTGATCGCGACGGGAGTTGAGCACCGCTCCGCAGTTCGGGTACTCATAGATGAGAGAATCAGCGAGTACGCGAATGATCCAGTCGCCGTTGATTCGACTTTCGTGACTGCATTCCGGACAGTAGAGCGTCACCTTGTCGGGCGTTTGTCGCTCGGAGTTGGAGGTAGCGGGTGCCATTTGGTTCCTTCGACTCCAGATAGACATAACCGTTCGGACTGCAGTCCGGACGGGGGCGGAACCGACGAGAGCGACCGTGGACCCGGGACGGGACTGAGGGCTCGACCGTCGACGCGGCTCCCAACGGGGAGGGAGGGCCTGATCCGTACGTTGCGACGGCTGCAGTCCCGTGAGAGAATCACCTACGAGTCGTCGAAGGTCCGCCACTCCGTTTCAGTCCCCAGAATCTCCGCGAGCGAAGTGACCATCGACTGCAGTTCCCGAATCTGCTGTTGCTGTTGCTCGACGACGTTCTGCAACTCGGTGATCGCCGGTCGCTCCTCGTCGTGCTGACGACTGAGTTCCTCGATGTCCGTCGAAAGGCCTTCCACCGCCTCCGAGAGGTGGGTGATGTCCTGATCGGTCGCCAGGCCGTGATCACGCGGTTCGGTGAGCATCTCGCGGTGGGCAATAATCGCATCAGAAACGCTCTCACTCCCATCGGGCAGCGCGATCGTCAGCGGAGACTCATCAGAGGCTTTCGTATCGGGAGCGGTGCTGTCAGAATCGCTGGATATCTGTGAGTCTGTACCTGCGTCTGCTGTTTCTTCACTCATATCTACCGGGTCGTTCTGGAAGGATAAAAGTGATCGTCAGACACTGACACGCAGAGCGACTGAGAAATCGGCTGCTAAGTGTCGCTGAACACGGGGAGAGAGCCCGAACTCGTCGATCAGTTATAGTAGCGTGTGCAACTGATTGCACAGCCGATCACACGCAGTCGTGTGATCGAGTGAGCGCAGACTTGCAACCGCTACTATATCCACGCTGATTCGTGCGATCGATCGTGATCTGTCGGTGTGGTGAGCGCAGGGCGACGGACATTTGTCGTATCAAGACGGGTTGATCAGACCTCGGTACCGATAGCACGGTCTATACAGTGGCACAGCGAAACAGATCGGTCTCAGCCGCCAGATTTTATTTTATTTGCAATCAAATGTCTTTGTGTCCTGTCCAACGTGCGGAGACGAGACGAAGAGTCGACTTGCGATCATCGAACCCGGCGACCTCAAAGAGGAGAAAGAGTACTGTCTCACGTGCGAGAAATTCGTTGACGACCGCGCCCGACTCCCAGAAGCGCGTGACGACGAGTAGTCGTATGTTATGGGGCGACCCGTCGTAAATATCCATTTTTTGACACTGTGAGAGGCGGCGCACCCTCATAGGGTGGCTTCGTACAGGCAGGGGTCACCGGATCACATCGACATCACTCGCCAGTGGGCGAGAACAGCCCGTGGAGGGGCGTCAGAAGGAGTTCTTGATTTTCTCGAAGAAGCCCTCGCTGATCTCGATGTCCTCGCCGCCGGCCTCGGCGAAGGCTTCGAGCGCCTCCTGCTGCTCCTGATTGAGGTCGTCGGGGGTCACGACCTGCACCTGGACGTGGAGGTCGCCGTGGCCGCGCCCGCGGAGATGGGGCATCCCCTCGCCGCGGATCCGGAACTCCTCGCCGCTCTGGGTGCCTGCGGGGATCTCCAAGTCGGTCGCGCCGTCGACGGTTGGCACTTCGACGGTGGCACCAAACACCGCTTTTGGGAACGAGATCGGATGCCGGTGGTAGAGGTCGTCGCCGTCGCGCTCGAACGCGTCGTGGTCGCGAACCGAGACGTCGATCAGTAAGTCGCCCTTGGGGCCGCCGTTCTCGCCCGGCGCGCCTTCGCCTTCCATCCGGAGGGTCTGCCCGTCGCGGATCCCAGCGGGGATGTCGACCGAAAGCGTCGCCTCCTCGCGGGTGACGCCGTCGCCGCCACAGACCGAACAGGTCTCGCTGAAGGTCTCGCCCGAGCCGTCACACCGCGGGCAACTCTGGGTCTGCTGGACCCGTCCCAGCGGCGTGTCGCGGACGGTCGTCGTCTGACCGCGGCCATTGCACTCCGGACAGGTGGTGACGTCGGCGTCCGCGGGGTGGCCACGCCCGTTGCACTTCGAACAGCGTTCCGGCCGGGTCACCGTGAACTGCTTTTCGACGCCCTCGTAGACCTCTTCGAGGGTGAGTGAGACCTGCGTCCGGAGGTTCTGTCCCTGGCGCGGGCGATCGCGCCCTTGATTACCGCCCCCGCGGCCGCCGAAGAACTGGTTGAAGATGTCCTCGAAGGGGCTGCCCTGCCCCCCACCGCCCATTCCGCCGAAGGGGTTCCCCTGGCCGCGACCGCGTCCGCCTCCACCGCCGTCGACACCGCCGCGTTTTTCGGCCTGCTCGAAGCGGTCGTGCCCGAGTTGGTCGTACATCCGGCGCTTCTCGTCGTCGGTGAGGACCTCCTTGGCCTTCTTGATCTTCTTGAACTTCTCCTCGGCGTCGGCCTCGTCGGAGACGTCCGGGTGATACTTCGCGGCCTTCTTCCGGTAGGCCTGCTTGATCTCGTCCTCGGACGCGTCCCTCGAGACGCCGAGCACGTCGTAGAAGTCCTCGCTCATTCGTTATGGGAATCCTAATCGGTTGAGGTACTTCAACGAACCGGGTCGGCGGAGCGGGAAGCGTGAGACATTTGGTCGTATACTTTTGTATCCGCCGAACGAGAAACGCGGTATGAAAGCCGTCACGTTTCGTGAGCACGGCGACCGCGACGTCGTCGAGTACACCGAGGTTCCCGTCCCCGACGTCGGCCACGGCGAGGTGCTGGTAGATGTCAAGGCCGCTGCACTGAATCATCTCGACATCTGGACGAGACGGGGGCTCGGGTTCGACTTGGAGTTCCCACACATTCCCGGGAGCGATATGGCCGGGGTCGTCGAGGAGGTGGGCGACGGCGTGACGCGGTTCGAGCCAGGAGACCGCGTCGCGCTCACCGCCGGAGTAACTGGCGGGGACGGCCCGACTGACGGGAGTATCACCTCACGGCGCGATGATCCGACGCTCGCGCCTGATTTCAGTATTATCGGTGAACACAGTCGCGGCGTCCACGCGGAGTACGCGGCGGTCCCGGCGGCGAATCTGCTTCCGGTGCCGGCGGGCGTTCCCTGGGAGGTCGCCGGGTCGGCCACGCTCGTCTTTCAGACCGCGTGGCGGATGCTGATCCACCGGGCAGCGGTCCACGCAGGCGAGCACGTGCTGGTCCACGGGGCGTCGGGTGGCGTCGGCCACGCGGCCGTCCAGATTGCCGATCACGCCGGTTGTGAAGTGTCCGCGACCGCCTCAACCGACGAGAAACTGCAGTACGCCGCCGACTGTGGTGCGGATCATCTGATCAACTACGAAGCCACGCCGTTCGCCGAGGAAGTACACGGGATCACCGGCGGCCGCGGTGTCGATGTCGTCGTCGACCACGTCGGCGAGGCGACCTACGAGGGATCGCTCGAAAGTCTTCGGAAGGGCGGACGATTCGTCACCTGCGGTGCGACCACGGGACCGAACCCCGAAGCGGCGCTCAACCGGATCTTCTGGAACCAACTCGAAGTCATCGGATCGACGATGGCGACCCCCGAGCAGGCCGAAGAAGTGCTGGATCTAGTCTGGGACGGCACGCTGGAGCCTCGGATCCGCGCGACGCTCCCGATGAGTGAGTCTGTGCGCGCACACGAGATGATTGAGAATCGTGAGGGCTTTGGTAAGGTGGTCGTAATTCCCGACAGTGAGCGCTGACGACGAGGGATACGTCCACCGACCCGACGGAGTCGACGCCGAGAGCGACGCGGGCACCGGAGGCGACGGCTTCGGCTTTCGGGGCTGGGTGCTGATCGCTGTGCTCGTCGTCTGTCTGCTCGTCGTGCCGGGAATCATCTACGTCCGGCCGGGAATCCTCTCGGCAGTCGGTATTCCCTACATTGCGTCGCTGCTGGTTCTTCCACTGCTTCCTGCCGCAGCACTCGGACTCACGGCCGTCTGGGCGATGACCGCGGCCGGTCGCACCGACGACGAGGGGTGACCGCACTGCCGGGCGCCGAATCACCTGATTGCGCTTCGAGTTGAACGTTTCCGGAAAGATTTATGCTCTTGTGTGTGTGAGACACTCTCGCACAGATGTTTGGACCGTTCTCTAAGAGTTACTACCTGGGCCGACTGTACGTCGAACCCTCCGACCGCGACGTGCCAGCGATTCAACGGGCGGAACACGAGCAGGTGAACGAGCAACTCTACGGCGACGACGGGCTCTTCCGCGTCGACGCGCCGCTCGTGATGAAACTCGACAACGGGCACATTCCGGTCCTCGGGGACGACGAGATCCCCTCCGGCACGCTCGCTGTCCCCGACTCAGTCCCGGACGACGATCTGCCCGGCGAGCGCGGCGTCCTCCTCGCAAAGCCCGATCGCGCCGCTGAACTCCTTCGATACTCGGGCTATCGGTTCGGTGACGACGAGACCGTGGCGTGAGGGGAATGACGTTCACAAAATTATGCCTTTCCGCGCGACAATTCAGCCGACTGCTCGGGGGTAAATTGTTTGCAAGTGGTTCGTAGTTTATTTATCTCGGTAGTAGTGAGGAATCTTGGATTGCTTATTAGTAGTGCCATTGACATAGGTAGATATGATGCAGGGAGACTCCGTAGACTTCGGACCTGGATGGGAGGGGGAGCCCGAAGATCTAGAATGGACAGCGGTCGACTCACTCATCAGCGCGAACCAACGAGGAATGCGCGTTCTTGAACAGTATATACTGAAACGATACTACCTCGAGGGTCATCCGAACTACGCCGAATCAGAGTCGCAGCTGGATACGATGATTGAGGAACACGAACGTCTGATTGAGGACCTCTACGCGGCACGGGCGGCAATTGAGACCTTAGAGTAATGCCCCTTATGTAGGTCGATTATCAGATAAGATACTGACTCAGAAGACTTTTATCTACCTCTGGACTACACCGCTAGTATGAAGCTCGTCGAACCGACGGACTTCGAGATTCTCTCCGCACTCGCCGACGGGCGGCGGAACAACGCGGTCAATCTCGCACACCGACTGGACAAGAACCGGTCGTACGTCAACACGCGTTTGCCGGTGCTCCACGACTACGGACTCATCGAACGTGTCGGCCCCGCGCCGAACAGTGGCCTCTACGAGATCACCGACAAGGGACGAGCGGTGCTCCAACATCGCGACGTGTACTCGCGTGACAGAGAGACGTTCGTCGAAGAGATAGAGAGCTCGCTCGAAGCCAACGCGTAACTGGTTGTTCTGCGCCCGTTGGCGCCGCTGCGGCGACTTACGTTTCGCAAGGTTGGCTGATACCCATTTTTTTATATCTATAGTGTATACTATCGGTATACGCTCGGGCAGGAGGATTATGGGACTTGTAAAGCCAACAGACCTCGAAATCTTACGATTCCTCGCGGAAAGCGGCCGGAACAACGCGGTGAACATCTCTGTGTCACTCGAAAAAAACCGGTCGTATGTGAACACGCGTCTGTCCGCGTTGGCTGATCACGGTCTCGTCGAACGGGTTGGACCTGCGCCGAACAGCGGACTGTACGAACTGTCCGAGGACGGGAGAAAACTCATTGAAGGACACGAAGAGGGGGCTAATTCGGTCGATATCGACGATTTTATCGACTGATTCCTTGTTAGATATTTCACCGTACCCCGGCGGCGTCTCGGTGTGTGCGAGCCGGAGACGCGAGAGCGAT
>NZ_JBDGQZ010000009.1:0-8019 GCF_042218505.1 Halobellus sp. | reverse complement strand
CGCCTCCATCGTCTGCGTTTTGCCGACGACGGAGATACTGCAAACCGATGTTCTTCGAGGCGTTGTAGTCAGCGTGGTTCTCGTATCCACACTGCTGACACCTGAACGTCTCACCCGACCGATTGTCCGGGTGGGTAAACCCACATGTCGAACATCGCTTCGACGTATTGCGTGGGTCAACCTGCACGACTTCGACGCCGTGTTCTTTGGCTTTGTATTCGACGTACTCGGAGAGGCGTCGGAACGCCCAGATGTGTTGCCACGTCGCCTCGGGAATGTTCTCCCGAATGTGGGTTAACTCCTCAAACACGACGTGCGAACAGTCGTTCTCGACGGCCTCCTCGATAAGTTCGTTCGCCACCGTGTGGAGGTGCATCTCGAACCGTCCGTACTCTTTCTGTCCGACTGACTCGATGTTCTCATAAGCGTGGCGAGACCCACACTGCTGTAGTGATGCACGGCGTTTCTCGTACTCCCGACGCCAGTGGTTGAACTCGTCTGCCGACCAGAATCGCCCTGTCGAAGCAACGGCGAGGTTGTTCACGCCCAAATCCACACCAAGGACTGTTCTGTGCTTGGACTCGGATTCAGACGATTCTTCGTCTGCCTCGACTTTCCGCATTGAGGCGTGGAGATACCAGTCACCGTCGCGGTATTGTAAGTGCGCCATCCGAAACTCGAAGTCTTCGTCGGAGACGTACTTCGTCGGCGGTGTCTCCGAGTCGTTAGGGAGGATGTAGTCGCACTCGACGCGCCCGTCTACGGTCGAAAGGGAAACATGATCGCGGTGGAACGTCGCACTTCGTTTATCGTAGACCGCGCTGTCTGCCGAGAAGTACGGTTGTGACGTAGTTTCGTCGCGTTTGAGGCGTTCGACGCCGCTTTTGACGGCCTCGACTGCCCGGCGAATCCCTTTCTGAACGAGGTTCGCGGTGAGGTCGGTTTCGTCGCGGAGTTGGTCGTAGAGAGCTTGTTCGGCTTTCTGTTTAGAGGTGACGTGGTATCCGTCGTCGCCGTGCCAGCACCACTCACTCGCGGTGTTGGCGCAGTGTTTGAACTGCTCGAGCGTCTCTCGAAGGAGGGCGTCGGTTCCCTCGGGAGTGTCGAGTTTGATGACGGCAGTACGACGGTACTCCACTGTGTTTCACATATCATCTTGTGGTTATTTAATGGTTAGGAGCCAGACTGCCATCGTAGCGTGGTTTGTGTAAGCTGTTGTCGGCTTCCTCCCCGACCTCAAGGGTCGGGGCATCCGCCTCGTACCGCCTGTGAAGACGGGCCGCGGTCACTGTCGGCTCCTCGCCCTCGGGTGTCTCTCTGACCGCCGTGCGCCCGGCCGCGTCGGCCACCTCGGCGAGGTGGCTGGCCGCGAACCCCTCGGTGGCCGTCACGAGAGCGTCCTCGTCGACCCCGTCCCAGTCGACGGGGACCCCCTCGAGGTGGTACTGCAGGATCTCGAGTCGGTCCTCGCCGTCCGGCTTCCGGACGGAGATGCGAGCGTCGAACCGGCCGGGGCGCTCGATGGCGTCGTCGACGGCTTCGATCCGGTTGGTGGCGGCCACGAGCAGGACCGGCTCGTCGCTCTCGTTGAGGGCTTCGATCTCGGTGAGCAGCTGGGTGACCATCTGCTGTTCCGACGTGGTCATCCCGCCCGTGCCCGAGCGATCGGCGGCGACGGAGTCGATCTCGTCGATAAAGAGTACGGACGGCGAGGCCGCCCGGGCGCGCTCGAACAGGTCGTCGACGTTCGAGGCCGCCTGTCCGACCACGTCGCTGGCGATGTCTACGGCGGTCGCTGCAACGTAGTTGTAGCCCAGGTGGCCCGCCAGCGCCTCCGCCAGGTACGTCTTTCCCGTCCCGGGCGGCCCGTGGAGCAGGATGTTGGTCACGCCATCGAAGCCGTACTCCTCGTAGCGGTCGTCGGCCAGCGGCACGAGCACCTCCTCCTGAAGACGCTGTTTCACGTCGGTCATCCCCGCGACGTCGGTCAGGTCCCGCTCGGGTGGGGGCGCGACCCCCTCGACGTCGGCCGCTGGCGCGGCCGGCTGTGGCGGAACGTGGTCTGTCGAGTTGCCGGCCGCCGAGTCGTTCCGGACGGCGTCGGTGTCGACGCGCACCGTGGGCGGCTCCGGCTCTCCGTCGGTATCGTGAGGGGCGTCACTCGGGGACCCGTAGACAGTTTCGACGGTCGCGCCGGCGTCCAGTCGCTGCTCGAACTCCATCAGGCCGTGGTCCTCGTGGATGGTCCACCCGTCGGGGTGGTAGTCTGAGTGGAACCCGACCGCCGACGGCGCGACTCCCCCTGGCGGCGTGTCGACAACCCGCACCGTGACCGCCCGTCCGCTCCGGTTGGCCACGAGTAGCCGCACTGCCCGCCGCGAGAACGACTCGGTGTCGACCTCTTTCTCGACGACGACGCCGGCCTCCTCGACCGTGACCGCCCGGTCGAGCGGCTCTCGGGCCGTGTCTCCGTCGGTGCCCGCCGTCTCACGGCGGTCGGCGTCGGCCCCGCGCGGGGCTCCCGCGTCGGTATCGATCTCCACACCCGTCGCCGTCTCGAGGCGGTCCGTCGACTCGGCGACCATGTCGTCGCTCATCCCTGCTGCCGTACGCAGCAGTTCCGGAAGCCGTCGAACCTGTCGGTCGGGGACCAGCCCCGGAGCTTCGATGGCGAACGCAGTCATCGCCATAGCCGCCTCGCCACGAACGTCTGTCTCGTCGTCCGCCAGACGGGGCTCTAAGCCGCGGACGGCTTCGGTATCGATCCAGTCGCCGTCCTCCATCGCCGCGTACCGCAGCGCCCTGATCGCGTGGAGCCGAGCCGTCGCCTCGCCGGCGTCCAGTCGGGCGACCAACGCCGCCGATCTGGCCCCCGCAGCCTCGGGGTGAGCCTGTGCGACCCTGCTCACTGCCCCGGCGACGCTCTCTCGAACCGAGTCGTCCTCGTCGTCGAGGCAGTCGATCAGAGCGTCGAACGCCGGGCGGACGGCCGCAGGCTTCGTCGTGGCGACGCGGCCGAGGACGGCCGCGGCGACCTGTCGAGTCTGGTCGTGGTCCCGGTCGAGAGCGTCCGCCATCGTCTCCGCGACCGGAACCGCCAGCCGCGGAGCCTCTCTCGAGACGAACCCGTAGATTCCGGTCGCGAGCGCCCGGCAGTGCGTATCGTCGTCGTCGAGCAGTGGCTCCACGCTCGACAGTATCGGCCGGACGGCGCGCTCGTCCGCCTCGGCAACGTGCAACAGCGCCGCGGCGGCGTCTCGCCGAACGTCAGGGTCGTCACTGGCCAACAGCGGCTCCAGTTCCGGCACCGCCGGTCGAACGGCGTCGCCGTCCGCTGCTGCGACCCGATGAACCGCTTTCAGGGCCGGGCGAGCGACCGCGGCGGTGTCCGATAGCCGCCTGGTCAGGGGGCCGACCGCGTCACTGACGGCCGTCGGCCGCTCCTCGGCGACGCGGGAGATGGCGCCTGCGGCGTGTTCGCGGACCGCTGCGCGTTCGTCGGTCAGCCGGGCGGTCAGTTCGTCGAGACTCTGCTCGACGGCGTCGGGCTCTTCGGCGGCGACCTCTGCGAAGATGGCGGTCACCCGCTCGCGGATGGTCGCGTCGTCGCTGCTCAGCGACGGCCGGAGTCCGTCGACGGCCGGCCGAAGCGCGTCGGGACGTTCGTTGGCGATCGCCTTCAGCGCGACCGCCGCTTGGGGGTGACCGCCGCGCTCCGCTACGGTACACTGTACCAGCGGTCCGACGGCGGTGTCGGCGGCCGCGCCGGGATACTCGGTTGCGACCTGGGTGACGGTGACCGCCGCGTTCTGTCGGACGACCTCGTCGTCGGCGGTCAGTCCGTCGACGAGCGGCCGGAACGCCGGCTCGATAGCGCCGGGACTGGCCTTCGCGAGCGACGCCAGCGCGGCCGTCGCGGCGCGGCGAGCCTCCCGGTCCTCGGACCCCAGCAGTTCGGCGAGCGTGTCGGCCTCGTCCCGGATCGCGGTCGGGTCGTCCCGTGCCTGCGTCAGTAGCTTCTTGGCCCGTTCTGTGTCGGAGTCAGAGAAAAATCCCATTTTACAGCAGATCGCTGTCGATCGATAATTAACTTTATTGTCATTACGAACGGTGTCGAGGCGAACGCTCACGCCTTCGGTCGCGGGAGGGTCTCCGTGACCCGACGTCGGCGGTCCGCACCCACGGTGGTGGGTGGGAGAGCCCTGCTGACGCAGACGGCGTGGCCGCGCTACGCGGATACAGCGGTGGCACCCCCGGAGCAGAGCGGCCGGAGCGGTGAGTCGAAACAGGGGGCGCTCCTCTCGGTGCTCCGGGTTACGCGACCACGTCGGAGCGGTCGGCAGGCAGCGAGCGCTCGCTCTCTGCCTCGGTACGGCCCGTCGAGACGTCGCCGCGGCTGGCTACTCCCCCGTCGTGTCGAATCCACAGGCCGCGTTCACGCCACACCACCCGGTAGTCGCGTTGAAGCCCGCGCCCAGCGCACCGAGGCCGGTCGCGACCGCCAGCGTGGTCGCCCCCTCGACGGCCGCGGCGACGGCGACGACAGAGAGTACGACCGCGAGGGCGGCGCGCAGGAGACGGTCGAAACCGCCGACGTTCTGGTTCACGGACGAGGGAGGGGCGCCGGCGGCTTAGTTCGCACGCCCGCGGGGCGAGCGAACGCCTCAGTCCTCCGTCGGCGCCTCCCGGACCGGCTGCTCGTCGGCCTGTGCGCGCCAGAGCCCCGCGTACTCGCCGTCTTCGGCGAGCAGTTCCTCGTGGGTCCCCGTCTCGACGACCTGCCCTTCGTCCATCACGACAATCTGGTCCGCGTCGCGGATGGTAGAGAGTCGGTGGGCGACGACGAACGCCGTCCGGTCGGCGACGAGTTGCTCGACGCCGGCCTCGATCCGTTCTTCGGTCTCGGTGTCGACGTCGCTGGTCGCCTCGTCGAAGACGATGATCGCGGGGTCGTTCAGTAGGGCGCGGGCGATGGCGAGACGCTGGCGCTGCCCGCCCGACAGCTTCACGCCGCGCTCGCCGATCTGGGTGTCGTAGCCGTCGGGCAGGTCGGCGACGAACTCGTGGGCCGCGGCGGCGCGGGTCGCGGCGACGACCCGGTCGCGGTGCGAGCGGTCGCCGCGGCGCTCCGCGTCGAGGGCGTCGGCGTCGCCGTAGGCGACGTTCTCCGCGACGGTGCCCGAGAACAGGTACGGCGTCTGCTCGACGACCGCGACCGCGTCCCGCAGAGCCCCGAGGTCGTACTCGCGCACGTCCACGCCGTCGACCAGCACCCGCCCCGCGTCGACGTCGTACAGCCGCGGGACGAGTTTCGTCAGCGTCGACTTGCCCGCGCCGGTCGGGCCCGCGAGCCCCACCGTGTCGCCCGGCTCGACGTCGAGGCTCACGCCGTCGACGGCCCGCTCGCGCTCGTCGTAGCCGAACGAGACGTCCTCGAAGGTGACCCGACCCGCGACCGTCTCGGGGGCGCACGGGTCCTCGGGGTCGGTGAGCGCCGGGTCGCGTCCGAGGAGGCCGAACACCCGCTCGGCGGAGGATTTCGCCAGTTGGTACTTGTTCGCGGAGCGGCCGATCCGGCGCATCGGCGAGTAGAGCCGCCGGAGGTAGAGGAAGAAGGCCGCGAACGCGCCGGTGGAGACGAGCGCCGCGCCGGGCGGGCTGGTGATGATCGAGCGCCCGCCGAGATAGAGCACGACGACGAACACGACGCCGGTGAGCAGGCGGAGCGTCGCGAAGAACGCGCGCCGGATCCGGAGCGCCGCGACCTTCTCGTCGTGGTAGGCCTGGCTCTGTGCCGCGACCCGGTCGCGCTCGAAGGCGTAGCGGTCGAACGCCTTCACGACCGCGACGCCCCCGAGGTTGTTCTCGAGCCGGCTGTTCAGCCGCGCGACCGTCTCGCGGAGCGACTTGTAGCGCGGCTCGATCCACCGGAGGAAGCCGGCGCTCGCGAGGCCGACGAGCGGCACGGGCGCGAGCGCGACCAGCGCGAGCGTCGGCGCGTAGTACCAGAGGACGACCGCGATTCCGGAGACGGTCGCCACGACCCGGACGAGTTGGCGGAACTCGGTGTTGAGGAACTGCTCTAGCCTGTTGATGTCGCTGTTGAGGATCGACATCATCTCGCCGGTCTGGTGGTCCGCGAAAAACCCCATCGAGAGGCGCTGGAGGCCGTCGTACGTGTCGTTCCGGAGGTCGCGCTGGATCTTCTGGGCCGCGGACTGCAGGAGGTACCGCGAGCCGAAGCGGGCCACGGAGCGAACGAGGTACGCGAGCGCCGCGATGACGACCAGCCGCTCGAGGAGCGCGAGGCGGGCGGCCTCGCCGGTGATCGAGCCGGTCGGGACGAGGCCCACGTTCGCGAGCAGGCCAGGAGCCGCGGAGCCGAGCACGACGCGGTCGATGGCCGTCGCGACGATTACCGGCGGGACGAGCCGCGCGACCCGCGTGAGGACGGCCGCGAGGACGCCGAGCGAGAGCCGCGGCCAGTACGGCCGGGCGTAGCCCAGCAGGCTCCACATCGGGTGGCCGTCGGCCGTCTCGCGGACGTCCTCGAATCCGCCGTCGTCGCTCACGCCCGGCAGGCCGCGCGTCGCGTCTCGGGTCGGTACATACCGGAACGAGGTGCGCGAGACAGTAAGGGCTGTTCGTCTGCCGGCGGCCGTCGGTCGGGGCTGCGTCGTCGAGGCGCGGGCGAGGTGACTCTTGAGGACGGGTCGGCAGGGAGAACGGGACCCGGTCGCGTGTACGTTCGCGACCGGCCCGTTCGGGCAGGCACGACGTCCGGTGGACAGACAGGCAGGGTGGCGGACGAGCCGGGTACGGCGGCGCACCAGACTCGATATGGATGTGCTAACCGTGGACGCGGTGCCTACCCGACACGTGAACTTTCACAACTATAGTTGTTACGGTTCGACGGGGCGAGGGGCGTCGCATCTGCTCACGTCGGCCGCGAACCGCTCGGCGCAGACGGGCGCCCCGGCGACACGGCCGACGAAGCCCGCGACGCCGAGACGCCGGTGAGCCGGCGCGGACCCCGTCAGGCCCGCGCGACCGTCGCGTCCCTCGTTCCGAGCCCCCAGTCGAGGCGCACGGTTAGTTCGTCGTCGCCGCCGAAGTCGGCGACGAGCGACCGCGGCTTCGTCAGCCGTTCGCCCGCGCCGTAGGCGAGTTCGAGTTCCTCGCCGTCCGGCGCGGGCGCGAACCCCAGTTCCGCGACGAACCAGTCACGTCGCCCGCCCGCGTTGTGGACCGTGATCCCGACCTCGAACGCCTCGCCGGCCGGAACCGCGTCGGGGACGTCCAGCCCCTCGACGGCGAACTCGGGCGGCCGAGCGAGCGCGTCGACGGTCCAGCGCACGTCCGGGGCGTCGGGACGGTCCCAGACGACCGCGGCAGACTCGGGCGCGGTCTCGAACGAGAGAGGCACCGGGACGGCCTGGAGCGAGCCGGCGTCGCCCGCCGCGTCGAGCCGTGCCGGACAGCCCTCGACCGGCCGCTCGCCGTCGACGGTCGCGGCGAGACAGAGGTCGGCGGGGGCGGGAGCGCCGGGACCGCTCGTCTCGACGCCGACCTGGAGGAACTGGCGGTCGGGGGGCATCACCGGTCGGCCGCCGTCGGAGCCGGCCGCGACGAGACCACGGCGGGCCCGGAATACCGCGACCCGGACCGTCCAGCCCGCCGCCGTCTGGTACGGCTCGTTGCTCGCGAGCGTCGTCTGGTCGGGGGCCGCCGGAGTCTGCGTTCCCGGGGGGGTCGCGGGCGGGGACGAGGCAGTGGACGGAGAACCGCCGCTCGCCCCGCCCACACACCCGGTCAGCCCGCCGAAGAGGGCGAAGCCGCCGAGCCGGAGGGCGACGCGTCGGCTCGGCGGCCGGTCGCCGTCGCGCGGGTCGGGACCCGTGCCGTGCCGGCTCACCCGCCGCCGCCGGCGACGCCGCTCCCGATGGCCGCGCCGCAGTCGTTACACGCGACCACGTAGAACCGCTTCGAGGACCGGAAGATCCCGGCTATCTTCGAGTC
>NZ_JBDGQZ010000022.1:0-8662 GCF_042218505.1 Halobellus sp. | reverse complement strand
ACTATCCTTCAGCCTTGTGGAGGCTGAGACGCGGGTTCGATTCTCGCACCCGGACCTTCGCCGCGAGGAACGAAGTGACGAGCGGGAAGTCCGTACGGAGAGAATCGACGCAGGGAGCAACCGAACGAACTGCGGGACCCGGATATCTCGGGATTCGACTCGTTGTGCCGACTGAGATGTACAGGGCGCGTAGAGGGGGGACACGCGGAACTGTCTGGAATGAGTGCGCCGCGAAACGCACAAGACCACATAGCCAATTGATACGGTATGAGTCAGAGACGACGCCCACCGAACCCACCCGAGGCCGGCGTTATCAACGCGCTGCGATTCACCCGGACACCACTGCGGTTTCTCGAAGGGATCCAGTCGCGGTACGGCGACATCGCGGAGGTGTCGTTGCCGGTCGGACCGTCGATCGTCGTGGTGACCGACCCGGCGCTGTGTCACGACGCGATGGACCGGATCGAGGACTTCGCACGCGTTCCGGCCAGCGGCGCGGCGGCGCTCATCTCCGAGAACGGGTTGGTCCAGACCGAAGGGTCGCTGTGGCGCGACCAGCGGGAGGCTATCACTCCGGGATTCGGGGCCGGACCCCTGGAGACGTACGTCGACGGGGTGGCCGACCGGGTCACGTCGCTGCGCGATGACTGGGATGCGGCCGTTGGCGCTGGCGAACCAGAGCGAGACCTCCACCGTGATATGACTGGCGTGACGGTACGGGCCGCAAGTCAGTCGTTGTTCGGCACCGATATCGGTGCCGACGGGGCGGCGGAGATGCACCAGATTATGCGGCAAGCCGCCACCGAGTTCGAGGTGTCGCCGACTGCGATTACCCCGGAGTGGTTCCCCGACCGGCCCTCTGAGGAAACCCAACAGATGGCTTCGCGGCTCCGGGATATCGGCGAGGAACTCATCACGGCGAAACGCGAGCACCGCGACACCGACGCCCCGCCACAGGATATGCTCGACTTTTTAATGCTGGCGGAAGCATCGGGCGATCGCGAGTATCCTGAGAACCATCTGCGGGACCAGGTGGTGTCGTTTATGATCGCCGGCCACGAGACGACAGCACTGGGGACCACCTACACACAGGCACTGCTCTCGTGGCATCCGGAGATCCGCGAGCGTGTCCGGGCGGAGGCCCGTGCGGTCATCGGCGACGATGAGTCGGGGTACGAACACGCTGCCGACCTCAGCTACACTGGGAAGGTGTTCACCGAGGCCCTCCGGCTGTACCCGCCGGCATGGGCAGTCTTCCGCCGCGCTGAGGGCGCACAGTCGCTCGGCGGGTACGCTATCGACGACGAGTCATTGGTGATTATGCCACAGTGGTCAGTCCACCGGGACGGCCGGTACTTCGAGAACCCAAGGGAGTTCGACCCATCGCGGTGGGACGACCGCGGGCCGAGCGACCGGGCGGCGTACTTCGCGTTCGCCAGTGGGCCGCACGCGTGTATCGGACGCGGATTCGCCGAAAAGGGCGCGCGGGTCGCCCTCGCGACCCTGGTCCGAGACTTCGATCTGGAGGTCCCTCGCGACCAACTCTCGAACTTGATGGTGACGCCGACGCTCCGACCGGGGGACGGCATCGAGGCCACGCTCTCGCGGGCCGAATGACCGGGTCGGCACCCCGGAGCCTCTGCGTCGCAGGATCATAGCCGGCGCTCCCGTGACGTGGGGACAGGGTCGCACGGGAGACAAACGAGACGACGCACCCAGTTGTTGGCACGTAGGGTCGGGAACGCTCCCGGAGTCGAGGCAGTTACCCGCCGAGGTTCCTCGAGTCCCCCGAGAGAAGGAACGAGAGGAGGTTGCTGGTGAAGACCTCGTTGTCGGCGTCGTAGAGTTCGGGCTGGGAGAGGAACGACCCGTCGGCGACGACGATCACGGAGTCGTTTCGGGCCACCACGGAGTATGTATCTGCGCGTCGGGTATCGATGGTTTTTGTTCCCTCAACGGTGGTGTAGAGCGCGTTGACGCCGTCGTCGCCGTTGGTTATGATGTGCCCGCTCCTGTCGAACGTGATCGTGTCGACGCCCTCGGTTATCGAGCCGCCACGGGCGGGCGTGGCGTAGATGCTTTTGAAATTGTTGTCGTTTTGATCGTCGTTCACGTTGTAGAGCACCTCGGAGCCGACGGTGATTCCGTAGTTCCCGGCCAGTTCCGTCGCGCCGAAGGAAACCTGCGAGAGGGTCGTGACCAACCCGCCGCCACTGACCTGCGCCCGGGTCGGCTCCCCAGCGATCACTGCGTGGCCGCCCGCGTCCACGTAGTTCTGGATGGTGTTGCGCTCCTCGTCGGGGTACGGACTATCTGGCTGGACGATCAACAGTCCGGAGGAGCCGCTGAGAGCGGCCTCGAGCGGTTCGTCGTTCGTGCCGTCGAGTATCGTGACCGAGTGGCCCGCCGCGAACAGCGCCTCGGTGATTGGGGCCAAGTCGGTCCGGGTCGTATCGCTCGATTGCCGGATGTCGATCACTATTCGGCTGTTGCTGTCAGCGCTGTCCACTGAGAGTTCGCCATCCTCCGGGTCAGGGTTGATATCGGTCGCCTCTGGCTGGTACTGGGGAGGCGATTGCCCGTCAATATTCACCCCGTCTGTTGGCGCGCTGGGCGCCGCCCCGATGACCGCCGAGGCGGCGAACGTGCCCAGTAAGATGATCGTCAGCGAGATGATCAGGACCGCGATGGGCTGGACGAGGTTTCGGTCACTCATTGGTCTTACCCCCTGTGGCCCCCACCTGGGCGGCCGTCTCGACTGGGACGCCCCACACCATATAGTATCGCACCGGTTTGACGAACGTCGTCCCCTCCACCTCAGTGCCGGTCCCATCGTCGGTCTCGGTGAGGTAGACGGTGGTCCCATCGACCTTGGTGACCGCGGCGGCCTGGATCGTCAAGCTAACTTGTAGCTGCTGTGTGGTGTATTCGACGTTGTACCGGTCACCCTCGATTCGATCAGACCGCTCGGCAGCGGCCTCAATTGCCGCCTCGATATCACCAATTCGGTCGGCGAACCCGTTCTCGACCGCCTCCGTACCGAGGTATGTTTTGCCGTTGGCGACCTCCTCGCGGGTCAGGGAGAGTTCGTCGCCGCGGTGGGTCATCACCGTTCCGACGAAGGCGCGCTGGAGGCGTTCTAAGTTCCTCCTGAACCGGTCCTGATCGATCTGTGCCTTGTCTGGGCCGGACCGCACGTACGTGCCGGTTTGCTGCTCGGCCTGTTCGAGCGCGCTCAGCGGCGCCTGGACGGTCACGCCGATGCTGCCGACGGTTGAACTGGGTTTGACGAAGATCGAATCCACCGGCGCGATGCCGTAGTAGCCGCCTGAGGCGGCTGCCCCTTCGACGTACGCGACCACTGGCAACTCGGCCGCAGTGCGGTTAACCGCAAGGTAGAGCTCCTCGCTGGAGGCGGCAGGGCCACCCGGACTGTCGACCTGGAGGACCACGGCGGCGACGGAGTCGTTGTTCCGCGCCTCCCGAAGGGTCTTGGAGACGGCGTTGACGTTGGCGTCGGTCGTCGGGCCACGGAGGGTGATGACCTCGACGGTCGGGGTCGGCCCGCCAGCGTTCGACCCCACCGACCACGCAATCGGGGCGGTGACCGCGGCGATGACGACGGCGACTGTGACGACCACGACATACGCGGCCCGAGTTTCTGAGATGGGCCATCTGCTGTCAGACATAGGGGTTAGTTTGACCACCGAGTCATAAGCTATTGGTCGAGTGAGGTCTCAGACGACCTGCAAAGAACGTCTCTGTCCCCGCTGCGGCGCAGACAACCTTCACGCACTCAGCGACTCCAATCATATCGAACTGCGGCCGCTGTGATTGGAAGATCACGTGCACGCGGAGAATGCGTCTATGCGTCAGACCCTTGCCGCGAGAAACGATGTGAGCGAGCACATCCGACCGGGGTTCGACTCTCGCACCCGGACCGCTCTGCGATGCGCGACGCTCGCGAGCGGTCGCTCGATGATCGGGACTCAGATCTCTGTCAGGGGTAGAACGGTCGTGAGCGTCGTCCGCAGTCGAACCGGAACCGCACCTGCACGCAAGTCAGACCAGTGCCACGAGCGTAGTGTATCCCGCGTAACTGATCGCCCCGCCGGCGAGTAGCGAGCTGATCCACGAGAGAGCGGTATAGCTGAGTTTGCGAGCGCTCACAGTGTCCGACCCCGCCGAACGCCAGAATCGGCACGAGCAGCGCCGACCCGGTGACTGACTCGACCAGCGGGAGCAGCGGCCGACGGCGAGTCCGACCTTGCCGCCGCCGGCTCACCGCCCGCTGCGAGGCCCTCACCGACGACGGCTCCCGAGACGGCGAAGGCTGTCGCAATGGGATACCCCGAGAAGATGACGGCAACCGATCAGAAGCGCCGCTGTCGTGAGGGCGATCGTCGCGGCGGCTGGTCCGAGGGCCATCTCATAGACGAGTTTCCTGCCAACCGTCTCTGTGACGTCAGCGCCCTGCAGGACAGCGCCGAGAAATCCCGGGACTCCGACGACGAACGTGGCGCGCATCGTCGATATCGGGTTGGCACCGGCTGCCGGAGCGAAAGGGGTCGATCCGGACGATCCCGCGCCGATCGTCCACGCACTGAAGAGACTTGCCGCGCTGGCCAAGACCAACAGCCCGAGTGTGCCAGTCGAAATCATATTGATCCGAGCGGGCAAGAGAACTCGGAGTGACTCTTGATCCGACTACACGGTCATCAGTGGACACGGTTGGGTGAAAATTTCGCTACACCGGGTGGCAAACAGCGCAGCGTTCACCACCGGTCCATCGTCCGGTCACGCGCTACGATGCAGTCGAATGCGTGAACGACCGAGTTCAGGACGACACTGTGAGGCGGTCGCGTCCGACGGCGTCAATCGGTGCTGGCGCGAGTCATATCGTTGTACTCGTTTTCCGCGTGTTCGGTGACGATCTCGGCTTCTCTGGGAGAGGCGTATACCTCCTCCCGGCAGGGATCGTCCGACGGGAATGCGAGCCCACCGGGTACGAGCACATTAACCACTGTGTCGCGACTGAAACCCCACATTCGGTTCCACCGAAACTGTGCCGTATCGACTCAAACATACTACAACACAAGGGCGTGGGAGGCGCCGCCTCACACGACCTGGTTCGCAAGCGACTCCCCGTGTTGCATCCGCTTGACGTTCTCCCTGACCAGCGCGGCCACGCGCTCGGCGTACTCGTCGGTGGCACCGGCGGCGTGCGGCGTGACGATGACGTGCTCCATCTCCCAGAGCGGCGAGTCGTCGGGAAGAGGTTCAGTCTCGAAGACGTCCAGTGCTGCCCCGGCCAGGCGCTCGTCGTCCAGTGCTCGGACGAGAGCATCCTGATCGACGACGCCGCCGCGGGCGACGTTGATCAGATACGCGTCGTCGCGCATCGCGTCGAGTTCGTCGCTGCCGATGAGCCCCTCCGTCCGCGAGGTAAGCGGCACCGTGAGGACGACGAACCGAGCGTCGGCGATGGCGTCGGTGAGCGAATCCGGCGTGTAGACGTTATGGACCGACGGCACCGGGGTCGGCGTCCGACGGACGCCTCGCACTTCCATTCCGATCGCGTCCGCGCGGAAGGTCACTCCCTGTCCGAGCGTCCCGAGGCCAACGACGCAGACGATTTCACCGGGGAGCGTGAACGTCTCGTCCCAGTCGGGATAGCGCCACTTGCGCTTCGACTCGTTGTCACGGTAACTGTGTAACCGTCGCGCGAACTGGAGCAGATAGCCGAGGACAGTGTCACCGATCGCGTCGCCGTGGACGCCCGAACTGTTCGAGAGCCGGATCTCTTGGCGCTCCAGCGCCTCGAACGGAAAGGCGTCAACGCCGGCGAGGATGCAGTGGATCCACTCGAGGTCGGCGGACAGAAACGCCTCCTCGAACGAGAACGTCACGAGCGCATCGAGGTCGCTGAGGTCGGATTCGTCTTCCAGAAGCAGGACCTCTGCGGCGAGTTCGTCGAGTTCGTCGCGAAGCAGGGACTGCGGAAAGACGACGTTGACCGACGAATGAATCCCGAGTTCCAAGTCGTCTCCTGACATAGGCGTCACCTCACGCCACCCATACAAAAAGACGGCGTGGGGGTCGATCCCGTCGTCGTCGCATCCGGGAATCGTGTGTGACACACTCTCTCTCCGTTTCCGGGGGTCTGAGAACTGCGTTCCGGTTATATCCGCACCGGGCGCGACAGTTCAATTGTACGGTGAAAGACTATGGTCACGACCCAAACCAAAGCGGCGACTGAAACGACCTTCGACGACATCCGCAACTTCGACCTGCAGGGCACGGTCGCCGGCTACTGGATCGCGATTCTCCGGGTCGTGACCGGGTACTGGCTCCTTCGCGCGGGCTTCACGAAGTTCGCCTTCGTGTCGGGCGAGCCCTTCGACGCGAGCGGCTACCTGCTGCACGGAACCACTGCCAGCCCGATCCACGGCTTCTTCGCCTGGGCGGCGGGGACCCCGTGGCTAATGGAGTTCACGAACGTCGCGATTCCGGCCGGCGAGTTCCTGATCGGTCTCGGGCTTATACTCGGCGCGCTCGTCAGACTGGCCTCGTTCTTCGGGGGCATACTGATGGTGTTCTTCTACCTGGGGAACGCCGACTGGGCGCACGGTCTAGTCAACGGTGACCTGATGGGCCTGCTGCTCTTCGTGACCGTCGCGATGCTCGGTGCGGGCCGAATCTTCGGCCTCGACGCCCACCTCGAGCGACTGGACGTCGCCAAGACCCGGATCGGGAAGTTCCTGCTCGGGTAGCCCACACAACCGCTTTCGATCGCATCCGCGACTTCTTTGTGCTCGCCCGTAACGTGGGCGTATGGCGATCGATCTCCGGAGCGATACGGTGACCCGTCCCTCCGCAGCGATGCGTGAGGCGGCGGCCGGCGCCGACGTCGGCGACGATGTCTACGGCGAGGACCCGGCCGTGAACGACCTCGAAGCTGCGGCCGCGGCGACCCTCGGATTCGAGGATGCGCTCTACGTACCGACAGGAACGATGGGTAATCAGATCGCCGCGCACGTCCACGGCGAGCGCGGCGACGAAGTCGTGCTCGATCGGGAGTCCCACATCTACCGGTGGGAACTCGGCGGCCTCGCACAGTTGTCGGGGCTCCAACCCCGCACAGTCGACGCTGCCGACGCAGTCCCATCACCCACGCAGTTCGAGTCGGCGTACGTCGCCGAGAGCCTCCATCGGCCGGGGACCGGACTCCTGACCCTCGAAAACACGCACAACGCCCGCGGTGGCGTCGCGGTCCCCGCAGCGTCGATCTCGGCCGTCGCGGACGCGGCCCACGACCGTGGCGTCCCTGTTCACCTCGACGGCGCGCGCCTGTTCAACGCGTGCGTCGCCCTCGACGTCGACCCCGAGCGCATGACCCGCGACGTCGACTCCGTCCTGTTCTGTCTCTCGAAGGGTCTCGGCGCTCCTGTCGGATCGATTCTCGTCGGCGACGCCGGCTTTATCGACGCCGCGAGACGGGTCCGAAAGTTGTTCGGTGGCGGGATGCGGCAGGCGGGGCTGATCGCTGCGCCCGGACGACTCGCACTGGAGAACGTCGAACGACTCGCGAAGGATCACGCGAACGCGGCCCGTCTCGCCGCTGGACTCGATGATATCGACGGCCTCCGAGTGCCGGAACCGGACACGAACATCGTTCAGGTGTACACTGACGACCGCGGCCTCGACGCGGAGGCGTTTGTCGCTGCCTGCGAGCGCGCCGGCGTCCGCGGCGGCGCACACGGCGATTACCTGACACGGTTCTGCACCCATCTGGACGTGGACGCAGACGATGTGGACGAGGCGATCGAACGGGTCGGCGAGGCAATCGAGGCGAACTGATCGGTGAGGTGGTCGAAGCGAAGCGGTCGGCTCAGATCTCAGGTTCGACGTACACGTGTTTGACCCGGTTGTCGGCCTCGATGAGGCGCGATTCGATGTCGCTGATCAGCCCGTCGATATCGCCAGCATCGGTCTCCGGGAGGAAGCTCACATCGGTGGTGACGAGTACGTCCTGCGGGCCGACGTACACCGTGCGGAACGTGTCGATGTGGACGACTTGCGGTGTGGCTTCGATCGCTGCTTTGAGTTCCGCCTCGACTTCCGCGGGGAGGCTCTCACCGAGGATCAGCCGCTTGTTCTCCCACGCCAGCGCGAGGGCGAACCCCATCAGCAGAAGCCCGATAATAAGCGCCGATATCGCGTCGTAGACCTCGTTGCCCGTCGCTTTCGAGAGCAAGATCCCGACGAGCGCGACTGCTGCGCCGAGCAGCGCGATTGCGTCTTCGGTGAAAGCCGTCAGCGTCGTCACGTCGCTCGTCTTTCGGAACGCGTCGCGGAGGCCATCCCACTCGTAGTGGTTGATCTGGCGTCTGAGTTCCTTGTTCGCCTTCGCGAACGCGTAGCTCTCGAAGCCGATCGCACCGAGAAGGACCACGACGCTGACGTACCACGAGGGGAACGTCGCCCCGGCGATCGAGACGGTCCCGGCCGATCCGTGACCGGCGTGGACGATGGCGTCGTAGCCGTGTTTGACGGACTCCCACCCCGCGATGCCGAACAGCAGGACGGCGACGAGAAAGGAGTAGAAGAACTGTGCCTTCCCGTAGCCGAAGGGGTGTTCGCGGCTCACTGCCTTGTTGCT
>NZ_JBDGQZ010000042.1:0-9014 GCF_042218505.1 Halobellus sp. | reverse complement strand
GGGGACAAGCCGATCTACAGTCGGCTGCTCTACCAGGCTGAGCTAAGGGCGGGCATCTCAACGTAGCGCCGCTGTGTGACTTAAGAGTTACTCATCCGGGACAGAATCACCCTGATCCCGTCACTTGGTCTCACGCGGTTCACTCGCAGATCTGCTCCCCAGAATTGCTTCCGTCGTGCGGTCGATCTCTGCTTGGACTGACTCGAGTTCCGGGATCGTCTTCTGGTTGTACGTGCGTTTCGAGCAATCAACGTGCTCGGGCACGATGTCGTGTGCCTGGCTACTCAATTCCGCAAGTCGGAGCTGTTGAGGCGCTGCCGACCACTCTGGGAGTGCCAGTTTACCCACCGTCGACTTCGAGAGGCTGGATTTCCCGCCAGAGGATATGTCGCGCAGACACCGCTGATACGGTGCCGAGTTCAGTAGCCCACACAGGTAGTGTGCCTCTCGTTCGTCGTCAGTCCCGACGAACATACAGTGGTCCCCCGGGACGACGGGCTTCTCGCCGAGCAGGGGGTCGGTGACCGACGAGACGACCGCGAAGTGTGGTTTGAACCCCAGGCGACACCAGACGACTTTGTACTCGGTCCACGTGTACGGACCGAGGCCGAACAGCGAGTAAAAGGGACCGCCATCGAACCACGAGGACCCCCGATCGACAAGGCGCTGACGGTGGGCATCGAGGTATGCGTACGTCGCCGGCGTCTCGCGCCGCAAGTCCGCTTCGTTGTCTTCGCCCGCTCGCCGCTGTGGGACGAGATGGTGACCATAGCCGAACAGCCCGTACTTCACGATGTGCCTTGATTTCAGATACGGGTAGACGTGTGTTGGTTCGATCTCGTGCCGGTCGATGGTCTCCCGGTCGAGCGAAAACACCGCCTTCGCGTCGTCTTTCACGCCGTGACGGATTCGATACGCGCTCTCACCGAGCACACGGCGTTCGGCGTCCGAACGGATCCACGCCGAGGTCGGCTCCGCGGGGTTCGCAGGGACGAGCCGGTCCGAAGATTGGTCGAATGACGCCCGCATCGCCTGCAGTGAGTCGAATATGCTCGTGGACTCTGCTGCTTCCGCTGCGGATCGGGGGTCAGCATCCCCGCCTCGTGGGCTCCATCGGATTGTTGGAACGCCATCAGCAGTTGTCGCCGCTGTCGAGTCGGCCCCGACGTCGAAGGAGAATAGCGCGGTCCCGGCGTCGACTCCCGGGAACGGTGACAGCGAACCGAAGTCGTGGACGCGGTTGTGGATAATCGGTCGGCCTCCGAGTTCCTGCCGCCGGATGCGTTCCCCGGCGGGCCCGGTGAGTAGATCCCGCTTCAGGACGACCGCGGCCCGGCCCCCGTCGCGGAGGTACCGATCGAGGCACACCCAGGCGTAGGGGACGGAGAGGTCGTCGTTGGCGTATCCGAGTCGCGCCTCGACGCCCTCACGGTTGAACAAATCGAGTGACGGATCGGCGATCGGGCCCTCGCGCCACTGTGACTTCACCCGTTCGGAAAGCCCGTCCCACGTCAGCCAGGGCGGGTTCGCGACGAGTACGTCCGCACGTCGGCCCGCCAGCGGTGGATCGTCGACCGTCGTTTCCACGACGTCGCCGAGGACCACCCGGGGACGGACGTTGACTGGGCCGTCGATTCTTTCGAGGAGTGGGCGGACCGCGAGAGCGACCGCCAGTCTCGATGCACGGACAGCGGTCGGGGAGACGTCGAACCCGCGGACGGCGTCCACGACCTCCTGAAGTCGATACCGATTCGTCACATCAAGGGAACTATTCGCCGCCGGTTCATCGTCGGTCGCCTCTCCGTTGGACTGCCTGCCCTGATCGAGTAGTCGAGTGATCGCCGCGTCCAGAAACGCCCCCGTACCGCATCCGGGGTCCAGCACGAGGGGAACCGATTCGTTGTCGTCGAGTACACTCTGTCCTTTAGCAGTCTCTCTCGTGATCGGTTCGTCCGAGTCCCGGTCCGTCCGTAGTCCCTCCTCGACAGCGAGCGTTGCGAGTCCGGGTGGCGTGTCGTATCGTCCGAAAGCACGGCGAGCGGCTGGGGAGACGCACGCGCGGTGAAGATCAGCCACTGCGCCCGGGTCCACAGCGGGCACAACTCGGTCGAGCACATCGTTGAGCGATCGGTCGGGGCCGAGTCGTGAACGCACGAAAGTGTGGACCGTCTCGAACTCGGGATCGAACTGAATCGCTGCGTCGGTAGCGAGCGGGCGGGTAACCGCGCAGTCGTATCGATCCTCGATCGATTCGAGCAGACGGACGAGCAGATAATCGAACGTGAGCGTCTCTACGAACAGTTCACGAGCAACGGCACGCGTCGATGCTTCGGGATCGACAGCGACGCTACCGGTGTCAGTCGTGCTGTCGGTAACTGCTGCGAACACGTCTCCGTGTCGGTCTCGGACGTACTGCTTCCAGGCATCGAAAGTGGGCTTGACCTTCGTAGCGTCCAGTGATTCTTTCAACAAGCGACGATACTGGTCGAGGTGAGAGTTGCTAGCCAGTCTTTTGCTTTCGATACGAGCGTCGGTCTTGCGCCTCTCGTCGACGTCGGTGTCAGAAGTGTGGTCATTGTCGGCACCGTGAACCCGATCAGCGTCGATATCGCGACTGCGACCACTGTCGCTGTCACGACTGTGATCAGTCATCGGCGCTGTCCGACTCTCCCGACCCTCCGGCGCCCGATCGGTCCGACCGGCCGGAATCTGAATCCTCAGTAGCCACATCCCGGTCGGGCGAATCATCCTGCTCAGAGAATTCGTCGCCCTCGGACGCTTCATCCGAATCTGCGGGTGCGTCGCTGTCGCTTCGGTCGCGTTCCGTCACGCGGATGCCTTTCTCGGCGAGGTGTCGCATCTGTCGCTGGGCGAAGTCCTCTTCGGACGTCCCACGGGTCGCCAGGACGTACACCCGGGAGCCTCCTGCGGGACGCATCGTCCGACCGGCGCGCTGGGCGCCCTGCCGTCTGGATCCGCCGAGGCCCGAGGCGACGATCGCCAGTTCGGCGTTGGGGAGATCGATACCTTCGTCGCCGACGCGCGAGACCACGAGCGTTCGGCGGTCACCCTCCCGGAAGGATTCGAAGACCTGTTCGCGGCGGTAGTGCGGCATCTCACCACTGACGAAGGGGACATCGAGTGCCTCCGCGAGTTGTTCGCCTTGATCGAGCCAGTCGACGAATACGAGCGTCTTCGCATCGGGGTGGGCCCCGAGGAGACGACGGGTCTCGTCGATCTTTGCGGGGTTCTCGCCCGCGATCCGGTGCCGATCCCGGCCGTGGGCGCTCGCCCATTCGTTTCGAGCGAAGTCGTCGCTCCAGGGCACGTAGCGGATCTGCACCTCCGGCTCCTGGACGTAGCCGGCGTCGAAGAGTCGGGACCAGTCGGTGCCAATCGGTGGCCCGATGAGCGTGAAGATTTCCTTTTCTTTGTCGTCCTCGCGGACGGGCGTCGCTGAAAGACCCAACCGGTGTTTGGTCTGCAGGTCCGCGCTCCGACGGTAGATCCGCGACGGAATGTGGTGGACCTCGTCGTACACCACGAGACCCCATCCGCGGGAGTCGAACAGTGAGCGGTGGCGGTCCATCCCGGCGGTCTGGTACGTTGCGATGGTGACCGGGCGTATCTCCTTCTGTCCGCCGTGATACTCGCCGATCTGGTCTTCGGACAGGGTGGTGTGGGCGAGCAGTTCTGTCCGCCACTGGGAGGCGAGTTCGCGGGAGGGTACGAGAATCAGCGTCTCGCCACCGACGGCTGCGAGCACGCCGATCGACGTCACGGTCTTTCCCGCGCCGGACGGCCCGACGAGAACCCCCGAACGCTGATCGAGGAACCGATCGACCCAGTCCTGTTGATACTCCCGGAGTTCGACGGTCAGGTCTGTTTCCAGGGGGTCGCCCGTGTCGAGGTCACGATCGTCCTCGATGGGGTAGCCTGCCTCGTAGAGAACGCGTTTGATCGCCGCCTCTTCGCCCTCTCGAACCCAACTCTCCGTATCGGAGATCGGCGCGACCAGCTGTTTCTCGTCGAGTTTCTGTCGCGCGACGTTGCCCATCAGACTCTCTGAGGCAGCCTCGAGGACCACGTAACCGTCCTCGTGCGTGCTTAGTCGGAAGCGGTTCGCGCGCTTCCACTGCGACTCGACCCACTCTTCGAGTTGCGGTGATCGCCGCGGAAGGACCGAGCGAATCACTCCGAGTAGTTCCTCGAGACCGTCGAACGGAGCCTGCCAGATGTCTTCCTGCCTGACCTCGTAAATATATCCGCGGGTGTCGGTCTCGCGGTCCACTGTCGTCCGCGCCCTCTCGCCGGTCGAATCGACGAGATGGGCGAACTGCGAGAGACGGGCGCGGGTGTACTGCGTGGGCTGGTCGACGACGATCTCGCGGCGTTCGGGAAAGAGGACGATCCGTTCCCGTTCCGCCAATTTCCCCCACTCGGTGGGAAAGTACACTACTGGGTCGGCTTCGACGTTGACGCGTTCGACCGCTCCAGCGTCCGTCAGTCCATCGAGATCCGCAGCCGCGTCCGCCTGCGTCGTCCCGAGCCGGCGAGCGACCGCGGAGGCGGTGGCGAGCGGTCGTCCTTCCGCCTCCAGTACGTCGTGAAACCGGTCGAGGTCGATTGTCGTCGCGTCGCCGCGGTTTCTGGTGTCTCCATTTCGGGACTGATCCGCTCTCCGCGAATCACCTCCGGTTCGGCCGTTCTCCTTATGTTTCGGGTCGCGCATCCCGTCCTCGTCCGTCATCGTCTGCTGCAACGGCTCCGGCCGGGAAACGGTTTGCGACTGGGGTGAACCCGGTGCCGAGCGGGTGAGTGTACGTGTGTTGCTACCAGTGAGCCACACCACGTTTCCGGTGAACCGAAGCGGTTACAACGCCTCAATCGGGACGACTGGTGGCCGCGTGTTGTACTGGTGATTACACTGAGACACACACCGTGTTTCCGGTGAAACGAGTATTCTCGACACGGGGTCGGCGGCTCCATTCGGGACGCGGAACTGTGGAGGTCATAGTCAGAGACACACCGTGTTTCCGATGAATGGCAGGTCGATACCTCCTAACGCTGGAGAACCATAACCGGCTGCACCATCCCGTACAACCGCCTCTATGAATCCGTCAGTGACGGCATCTCTCGGCAGACACACCGGATTTCCGGTGAAACAGGCCGGAGTCGTCGGCGTGTCAGTCCGGGCGCTGACAGAATCCTCCGTTTTCACCGTGGAAGGTTCTCGTGTCTATCGTCGAAGGTCCTCATATTCGTCATCGAAAAACGACCAGAGCAACCCAATCCTGACCTTTGAAAAACAACAATTAAATAGTGGTGTCTCGTCAAACTTCACTGGCAACGTCGCTACTTATAAAAACAGGGACGAAGTCGTCTGTAGGTGCAGACGAACCGACCCCTGTTATTCCGGACGTCCGTTCTACGTCCCAATGTCCTGACATCGCATAGCAAGACGGTATCGCTTCCCCCGAGGTGCACTGTATAGACGCCGTTGCTCGTTCGAAAAGTTTCGCTTCTGTACAGCACACCTCGTTTCCGGTGAAACTGAACCCCCGTTTCGACTACCCCTCCACCCCTCCTCTCACTGTTTCACCGGAAACCCGGTGTGTGTGTCATCAGTCTCCTCCTGACATCCTCGCCTGCCGAGGAAGTGACTCGAAGAGTGTGGATGCGGCGTTGGATCCGTCGAATCCCTGGATCCCCACGGGGGACGAATAACAACGCATTTCACCGGAAACGAGGTGTCCTACAGTATGCCGAATGCCAGCGACGACCTCTTCACTCGAGAGGACCCCATCTTCTCTAACAAGGAACTCCTGGAGATCAATCACCTCCCAGGCGAGGGCCGGATCGTCGGCCGCGACGACGAGATCTCGGACCTCGCTGCCGCCGTCAACCCCGCCATCTTCGGTCAGAGTCCGAGCAACGTGCTCATCTACGGGAAGACTGGCACGGGGAAGTCTCTCTGTGCGAAGTACGTCTCCCAGCGACTGGTCGCCACCGCGGGCGAAGAAGACGTCACGGCCACATTCGCGTACGTCGATTGCGCGCAGGACACCACCGAGACCCAGGCGGTGCAGACGATTGCCGACGGTGTCAACGAACCCTCCGAGACGGGGATCAAGGTCCCCGACAAGGGACTCAGCACCTCAACGTACTACAAACGCCTGTGGCGCATCCTCGATGCCCGCTACGACGTCGTCTTGATTCTCCTCGACGAGATCGACAAACTCTCCGACGACGACATCCTGATGCAACTCTCGCGTGCCGGCGAGGCCGGGAAGATCGAGCGGTGCAAACTCGGCGTCATCGGGATCAGTAACAAGATCCAGTACAAAGATCGGATGGACGAACGGGTCAAATCCAGTCTGTGCGAGCGGGAGTTCGTCTTCCCACCGTACGACGCGAACCAACTCCGCAATATTATGGACGCCCGATCTGACGCGTTCCGCGAAGACGTCCTCGACCCATCGACGATCCCGCGTGCGGCAGCCCTCGCTGCACGAGAACACGGCGATGCGCGCAAAGCGATCGACATCCTTCGATATGCCGGTGAGATTGCTCAATCGAAAGGAGCACAAACGGTTCGCGAGGAGTTCGTGACTCAAGCCCGTGAGCGGGCCGAAACGGATCGGTTCCGCGAACTGATTCGAGGCTCGACGCCTCATTCTCGGTACGTCTTGCAGGCGCTCGCTGTCCTCTCGCTGTCGAGTGACCGACAGGAGGGGTTCCGGACCAGCCGAGTGTACGAGGTCTATGAGAACATCTGTGACGGACAGGGTTCCGATACGTTATCGCTCCGTCGGGTCCGGGACCTGCTGAAGGAACACGCTTTCCTCGACATCATCGAACAGTCGAAACACAGCGGCGGGAGCGCCGAAGGAAGTTACACGAAACACCAACTGCTCGAGGATCCGCAAGTCGTGAAAGACGTGCTGACCGAAGGCGACGACCGCTGAGTCGGGAACAATGACCTCCGAGTGGATACCGATGTCCTGTGCGTCGGGAGTACTGCCCGCTGAGCCGACGGTGAATACGCTCCAGCCGAGAACGACAACTCCCAGACGGCGGTTGCTTGAGCCCAATCACCGCCTCGGGGCATCGATCACGCCGCCGGACTCGACTCTTTTGATCACGACCACGGTTCGGCCTCCGCCTGGATCCGACTGAACGTTTGCTCGGCCCACGCGACGAACGCTTCGTCGTCAGAGTCCGCGCTGGCAACGAGATTCCCCTCGTCGTCATACGCTCCCACGTACGCGTGGCCGTCGATGATCATCAGACCGAACTCGAGTGGCTCCGGTGAGACCAGTAGCGTGAACCCCGGGAGTTCCTCCGCTCGGCTGAGCGCGTCCGGATACTCTGACGCCGACGCCGACAGGACATCCTGATCCACGATCAACTCAACTTCGCTGTCCTGCCCGATCACACGACCCGCAGCACGATTAAACACGCGGCTGACGATGGGCGTGACCCCTCGAAACGTCTCGACGGTGCCGTCATCCACGACTGCGAGGAACCGTTCGATCGGTGCGTGTGGGCTCTCTACGGTTGCCTTCGCTGCTGTCGCCCCCGAGAGGAGCGCACAATCGAGGTTGGGCGCGGATCCTCGCAGATTTGCGAGAAACTTCCGGAACTTATCAGAAACCTCGATACAGCGTTCGAACTCCTCGTAGCTCTCTGCGATGAGTTCGCCCGCCCGCGTGAGACGATACCCCTCCTTGGTCGAAACCTTCTCCGCCCAACCGCGCTCGACGAACGCCGAGACGGTCCGCTGCGCTGTCTCACGCGCGCACGAACACTCCTCGGCTAATGTTGTCGGCGTCGCGGTAGTCGTCCGGAGGGCGTGCAGCACTGCTATGCGGACCTCCGACCCGGTAATGAACGCGATGTCCTCGTGTGCAGTCATCTTTGACTCTCTATGGACCGAACTCGATCACGCTATCAATCGCCCGTTTGGATCGTCGTCCAGGCGATCCCCCAAGGGTTTCGTGGACGTTATCCGAGCAGACCGAGATCATCAATCCGCTTGACGATTTCCTCGACGGCCGTCTTCGCGTCGTCTGTCCGCTTGCCGCCTGTGATCACGATCTTGCCCGACCCAAACAGCAGGATGACGACCTCGGGTTCGTCCATTCGGTACACGAGTCCGGGGAACTGCTCGGGTTCGTACTCGACGTCCTCGAGACCGAGGCCGATTGCGAGGGCGTTGAGGTTGAGGTTGTGACCGAGATCCGCACTCGAGACGATGTTCTGGACCGTGATCTCCGGATCCTCGTCGACGGGGATACTCAGCCCGCGGAGTTTCTCGAAGATGATCCCGAGTGCCTCGTGGACGTCGTCAATACTTTTTGCGCCCGTGCAGACGATCTTCCCGGATCGGAAGATCAGCGCCGCGGCCTTCGGTTCCTGCGTTCGGTAGACGAGCCCCGGGAAGTTGTCTGGATTGAAATCGGCTCCGGGAAGGTCCTCTGCGAGCGCTTCGAGGTCGAGTTCCTGGCCGATTCCGGTCGATGCAACGACGTTCTGAATCTCTATCGAATCTGCCGGCGCACTCATACTCTGTCGGATTATCTTCGCCCTTCCTTATAAAGGCCCCCGTTATAAAACACCTGTACTCCGACAAGCGTTACTTCGAACTCAAATCGGTAGTTCCCACCCACCATCGAGATGCGAGCGAGTAGTTTACAATCGTCTACCCCGAATCGAATGCTGTCGGTGTTGTTAGATGAGCACACATATCTGACACGTATTTTCGAAGATCGTTCGAGATCAACGGGGTTAAGTACAACCCACACATTTAGCTGTGATACGAAGAACGCAACGCGACTGCGGACGGTTGAACTCCGTTCGCGCTCGCACACCGACTTCCGCGGCGCGCTATGCTGCGAGACGAAACGGATTCAACGGGTTTATACCCGTACGTCGTTTCGACTGAGTCGGACACGAAATGAGGATTCCACCCCTGCGGTCCGCCGTACAGATGGAATCTGATGTTAGCCTTG
>NZ_JBDGQZ010000030.1:0-9231 GCF_042218505.1 Halobellus sp. | reverse complement strand
GGTGCTTTGGGTGGTTCCGTCGCCGCCACCGCCGCCACTATTACCACTACAACCCGCAATACCTGCAAGCGCTGCGACCCCGGCCGCGTGCATAAACCGTCGCCGAGACCGCGAACGACCGTCGTCACTATTCGAAGACATCATCACAATTATTTACGACGCCTATCATAAATTTTTATGTTGGGGTACCACACGGGAGTAATACCGTATAATACGTACACATACCCAGGTCTCCGTAGCGTTTCGTGTCTGATAGAGGCGTGAAATCTTCGAGACCTAGTCGCTGTTTCCCAATTATCAGGACCCCACCGCTTAGGTGGGATGGCTGTGAGGACGGTGGTACGGTGGCGCTGAGAGAACCTGCAGCAAGCGTGGTAGAGTCCGTGGACGGCGACCGGGCCGTCACGCTGCTCGAATCCATCTACGAACACGACCTTCCTCCGGTGGTCCAGAATCTCGTCTCCGAGTACCAGGGTTTCGACGGGGGACGATCGACGTTCCTGTGGAAGTGGATCCACCACCTCGCACCAAAAAATGTGATGCCGTTCGTGAACGAGTCGTACCGCGACACGATCGCCATCGACAACACGATCCTCGTCATCTTCGTGACGGTTCTGGACGATCTCATAGAGAAGCACCGAGACTTCGGGACGTTCGACGCTATAACGAGCCTGGTCCGTCTCAACGGGCGGGACGACAGCGCGGCGCTGGGCCGCTCGCTCGAACTCGCCGACGGCGGCGGAGACCCGGCCCGCGTCGACGAACCGTACGCGGCGTTCGGCGTCCGCGTCTGGGAGACGCTCCTCGACAGACTGGAGCGCGCCCCGAAGTTCGCCGAGTACGCCCCGCTCTTCCGTTTCGACGTCGGACAGGTCGTCACGTCAATCGAGTACAGTAGACTCGCCATCGAGCGCCCGGACCTGGCGACTGTCGACGACCTCGGCCGCTATGAGTCCCACAATATGGCGATGCACAGTTTCCTCGATATCGACCTGATGCACGCGGCTTCCGAGTACCGGGATCACCTCTCAGTTCTGCGTGAGGCCGTCGGGATTGCCCAGGAAATGGCCCGGATCGGCAACTGGCTCAGCACGTGGGAGCGGGAAGTCTACGACGGCGACGTGAGTTCGGGTATCGTCGTCTCGGCAGTCGAACGTGGCATCGTCGGCGTCGAGGAACTCCCCGACCCGGCGGATCCGGACCCCGACGTGGCGAATGCGGTGATCGAACGAATCAACGATCATAATCTCGAAACCGAGTTCCTCGTGGAGTGGAACGACAAGTACCGCCGCCTCGTCGCACTCAACCGCGACGTCGACGAGGTGGACATCGGTCCGTTCATCGACGGGACCGAGGACGTTCTCAGATACCACATCGCGAGTCAGTGGTTCAATTAGCGGCCGAAGAGCGTTCGCCGCCGAACCGCTCGCGCTCCCGGCGGCAGACGCGTTCCCAGAGCGTGAGGAGGGAACTGTCGAGTCCGTACCGCGCGTCGGTGTCGCGCACCCACTCGTCGTCGGTGAAGAGCAGATACTGGAAGCGTCTGACCGTCGGATCGAGATCCTCCAGCGTGAGGTCACCGACGTAGTAGCCAACGGTCTGGGACCGTGTCTCGGCGATCAACTCCGGGGGGACGCCGATGCCGCACTCGCCGGCGACGTACTCGAACCACTCCAAGTGGAGGATCGCGTCCGCGAAGGCGAACCGATCGGCGAATCCGGACACCGAATCGACCGCGGGGCGACCACGGGAGATGACGTCTCTCGGGCGACTGAACCGCGGAATCGAGAGGTGATCGATCGTTCGCGCGTACTGGTCTGCGACACGCCTGAGCCGCCAGTCCGCGTAGGCGACAGGTGCCGTCAGTGAGAGTTCATACCAGACGGGCGTCCACTCTAAGAACGGCAGGCCGAAGGCGGCGTCGGCATAGAGATCTGCAGCGACGAGTCGGTTCACGGCCGGCGCGACGTCTTCGCCGGTCCGGCCGGCGCGCATCGCAGTCTCGGCCTCGTCGATGAACCCGGCGAGGTCGCCGGTGTGGAACCCCATTCCGTCAGCGACCCGCAGGAGATACTCGCCACCGGGACGAAACCAGTCAGCGAAGTCCGCAGGCGTCCGCGCACGTAGTAATGAGAAGACGCTCACAGCGGAGCATAGGGCGTCCGAACCTATATACCGTCGGTTCCGCGCCGATCAGCCGTCAGTTTCGTGTCGCTCGGCCGCGGCCGGTGTGACGATTACGAATCCGTCTCCGGATTGTCGAGTTGCTCCGTCAGCCCCCACTCGGCAGCACGCGAGCGCGCTTCGGCGCGGGCTTCCTCGCGGATGGCTTCGATTCCATCCGCGTCGGCCAGGAAGGCTTCAACCGCACTCGGCCTGTCCTCGTCCGCCACCCGGGCGTCTGGGGCGGCAGCGCGCGTGCGCTCGACGAGGGCGTCGTCGCCGGCGAGGCGTCGCGCCGGTGCGGTCGGATCGACGCGGAACTCGTCGACTCGGTGGGCCGCCGCCAGCGCTGACGCCGGGAGTTCGTACAGTTCGGCGTGGAACAGGTCACCCGTGAGCGCGTCGAGCGCGGCCGCACCACCGGCGTCGCTCCCGGGATGATACGCCAGCACCGGCACGCCGGCCTCGAAAGTGACGACGGCGCGGTCGTCGTCGCCAAAGAGGATCGACCCCTGCGGCTCGAAGACGACGTAGCCCGTGAGTTCGCGCGCCAGCACGTCGGCGAGGGTCGCGCCGACGTCCGCGTCGGTTCGGGATCGGCAGAGTTCACCCTCGGGAATGTGGCCGTCAGCGAGCATTCTCACGGGCGGTCCGGCACGACAGCGCTCCGGAACCGGTCGGCGACGCCCGAAGCATCACCCGCGCGCACGTCCAGCGTCGACGCGGCGTCGTTGAACGCATCGGCCGCGGGGTCGTTCGGTGCGTGCGCGAGCAACGGTTCGCCGGCGCGGCGGGCCGCTCGCACGGCGTCGCTCTCGGGGACGCTCGCCAGCGCCGTCCCACCGAAGTAGCGGGCGGCCTGGTCGGCGATGGCGTCGACGTCCTCGTCGGGGCGAACGCGGTTGAACAGCACGCCAGCCGTCTCAGTGCCGTACGAGCGAGCGTACTCCTGCACTTTCAGGCCGTCTGACAGCGAGGGCACCGTCGGTTGGAGCACGACGACAACCCGGTCGGCCAGGACGATTGGGAGAACGGCGCTCTTCGAACCGAGCGCCGCCGGCGAGTCCAACAGAAGCACGTCGGTGTCGGCTGCCAGTTCGGCGACGACGTCGCGGAGGAGCCCCGGGTCCGCTGATTCGAACGCCGTGAGGCTCGTCCCGCAGGGCACCACAGACATCCCGAAGCGGTCGTACACGGCCGCAGAGACCGGGACGTCGCGCTCGGCGACCAGGAGGTCGTGCAACGTGACGTCGGCGTCGTCGAGCCCGGTGTGAAAGAGGAGATTCGCCATTCCCGTGTCGGCGTCGATGACCGTCACGTCGTATCGCTCCGCGAGCGCCATCCCGAGCGCCAGCGTGCTCGTCGTCTTTCCGGTGCCGCCCTTCCCGCTGGCGACGGCGAACGCTTCGACCATACCCGACTCACGCGGCACCCCTTCAAAAGTCTTCGAGTCCACGTCACAGAGGTGGTGTTCGACGCTATTCGCTCGGTACAGACTTCAGGAGAGCGTCGAACGGAAGCGAGGCGACGAGTTCGCTCGCCCGCTCGAAGGGGTCGTGGGTTTCCTCGCGCGGCCAGTCAGACGGGCGCGGGACACCCGCGTGCTCGAAGATTCTACTCACGAACGCGGCGCGCGCCGCGTCGTTCTCGAAGAGTCCGTGGAGGTACGTCCCGAGCGTGTCGCCTGCTGCTGCGCCGAGAGTGAGCGGTGCTCGGCTCTCGGCCGTGAACGGCGTCGCAACCGACCTCGCGGTGTCCACCGAGTCGGTGAGCCGCGTCTCGCCGGCGTGAATCTCGTAGCCAGCGACGGTGCCGGATGCCCCGGCCAGCGGTCCGATCCCGTCGATCTCCCACTGGACGGGCGCCACACGCTTGTGAGCCGAAAACTCGGTCTCGACCGGGAGGAGACCGATCCCCTCGCGCGTCGCGCCCGCGCCGACTCCCTCAACGTCGGCGGCGACGAGGCGCTCGCCCAAGAGTTGATACCCGCCGCAGAGGCCGACGGTCGGGCCGTCGAAGGCCCGCAGTCGCTCGTGGAAACCGGCATTGCGGAGCGCCCGGAGGTCGTCGGCGGTGTTCTTCGTCCCGGTGAGCACGACGGCGTCGGCGTCGTCGAGCGCGGCGTCAAGCGGAACGAACGCGACCCGGACGCCCGGTTCCGACGCGAGCGGATCGAGATCGGCGGTGTTTGACGCGCGCGGAAGTCGCGGGACTGCGACGGTGACGCTCCGGGCGTCGGAGACGCCGTCGTCGCCGCCGCGGATCTCCTGCTCGTCAGGGGCCGGAAGCGAGACGCTGTCCTCGTCGGGAAGCCCGGGGTCGTCGTACGGGAGAACAGCCAGAACCGGCACGCCCGTCCGGGCCTCGATTTCGTCGATGCCCGGATCCAGAAGGGAGCGATCGCCCCGGAACTTCGTGATGGCGACGCCGACGACTCGCTCACGGACGTCGTCGGGGAGCAGTTCGAGCGTGCCGAGAATCGACGCGAACACGCCGCCGCGCTCGATGTCTGCGACGAGCAGGACCGACGCGTCAGAGAAGCGGGCGGTCTCGACGTTGGCGAGGTCGCGGTCGTGGAAGTTTATTTCGGCGATAGAACCCGCCCCCTCTGCGACGACGACGTCGTGCTCGGCCGCGAGTCGGGCGTGTGCCGCTTCGGCCGCCGCCCGGGCTCGGTCCCAGTGCTCCTCGTAATACTCACCGGCGGCGTAGTGGCCGACTGCGACGCCGTCGACGACGAACTGTAATTCGCCTTCGCCGCGCGGTTTCAGGAGGACGGGATTGTGGTCGGTCGTCGGCCGGACCCCCGCCCCGCGGGCCTGGACGAACTGTGAGACGCCGATCTCGCCGAACGCCGGGTCGTCGTGGTCAGCGGTAGCCGCGGCATCGGTCTCGCGGACCGCAGTCGGACGTACGACCGCGCGGGCTTCGTTGCTCATATTCTGCGCTTTGAACGGCGCGACGTCGACGCCGGCGTCGGCGAGGCGGCGACAGAGGCCGGCCGTGACCGTGCTCTTGCCGACGTGGCTGGCCGTGCCCGCGACGAGGATTGTCTTCGCTGCGTCTATGGCCGGATCTGCGGCGTCGTCGTCGCCTGCAGGCATCAGTATTCCGTGCCCTTCCGCGCCCGAACCCCCGCGTCGAAGGGGTGTTTCATCTTCCGTACCTCGGTCACGAGGTCGGCGTTGTCGAGGAGGTACGCCGGCTCCGTGTGGCTCCCAGTCAGGACGAGTTCCAGGTTCTCGGGCTTGGCGTCGAGGAGATCGAGCACGTCCGACTCGTCGATGAGCCCCTGCTCGACGGCGTAGAGGATCTCGTCGAGAACGAGCAGGTTGACGCCGTGCTCGGGGTCGGCGTCGGGGTCGAGCGGTTCGGTCAAGTCGGCGTCCGCTGCGCCGGCGAGGATCTCCTCCGTACGAGCGAGCGCGCCGCGAGCCTTCGCGTGATGCTCGTCGTCGTCGGAGCCGTCGAGCAGGCCGTGCCACCCGTAGTGGCCGGTGTTCTCGTAGGAGATGCCCCGGACCGACGCGATAGCGTTGTACTCGCCGCGGACGCCCTCTACCGAGTCAGCGCCGCCTTTCAGGAACTGGAGGACGTGCACGCGATAGCCGTGCCCGGCGGCGCGGAACGCCATCCCGAGCGACGCCGTGGTTTTGCCCTTGCCGTCGCCCCACCACGCCTGCACGAGACCGAACTCCGCGGGGGCCGCGGGCTCGATCTCGTCGGCCGTCGGTCGAACGCCGCCACCGGGCGTCTCGCGTCGCGTCGACTCGGGCGTCGGGTCCTCGGGCGTCGATGACGAGTCTGCGTCTGTCATATCGTCCGAGAAGGGTGGCGTGGTCAAGAAAGCGGCGCGTTACGCAGAGGTCCCGCCGCAGCCAGTGGAAGCGACCGACGCGTCGGGCGAACGGAGCGATCAGTCGTCGGCGAGCGCTGCGTCGCCGCTGAGTTCCGCGGGCAGGTCGGCCGGCAGTCGGTCGCGATTGTGCGGCGCGGAGAAGTCGATGTTGGGGCCGGTCGGCACGAGTCGCTTTGGGTTCAGATCCCCGTGGCTCGAGTAGTAGTGCCGAGTGATGTGATCCAGATTCACAGTCTCGGCGAGTTCGCCCAACTGGTAGACTTCCTTCGTGTAGTTCCAGAGGTTCGGATACTCGTGGATCGCCTGGCGGTTGCACTTGAAGTGCGTGTGATAGACGTGGTCGAAGCGAACCAGCGTCGCGAACATCGCGACGTCGGCCTCGGTGAAGGTTTCGCCCGCGACGAAGCGCTGGTCCTCGAGAATCTCCTCCCAATGGTCGAGTGCGTCGAAGAGGTCCTCGACCGCCTCGTCGTACGCCTCTTGCGTGTCGGCGAAGCCGGCGCGGTAGACGCCGTTGTTGATCGACACGTAGATGTCGTCGATGATGTCGTCGATCTCGTCTTCACGACCCTCAGGAAGGAGTTCGACGCTGTTCTCGTCTTCGAAGGCAGTAACGAGCATCCGCATAATCTCGCGGGACTCGTTGTTCACGATGGTTTCCTCCTCTGTATCCCACAGCACGGGAACGGTCACGCGCCCGGTAAACTCGGGGTCAGCGCGGGCGTACACGTCACGGAGGTACTCCTCACCGTAGAGCGGGTCGGGGTACTCCTCGGAGAACTCCCAGCCGTCGTTGTAGCGCTCGGGTTCGACGATCGACAGTGAGATGTCGTCGGTGAGCCCGAGCAGTCGGCGAGTCATCGCCACGCGGTGCGCCCACGGGCAGGCTCGCGAAATGTAGACGTGATAACGGCCGGACTCGGCCGGGTACTCGGCGTCGGGAGCGTCCTGAATCCAGTCGCGGAACGTGGTCTCTTGACGGTCGAACTCGCCATCATCGTTGGTGGCCTCGTAGGCGTCGGTTCGCCACTCGCCGTCGACGAGCATATTCATCGAGCGTCCCCTTCAGCAGGTGTTCGGTCCGTCGCGATCGGTACGCGTTCGGGCGTCGCTTGGGATTTCATCTACTGTGTGTACGGGTCCGGCGGAGGTAAGTCGTTTGGCTATTGGCGCGGAGTGCACACGACCGCACGGCGCGGGGGGTCCGCCGTGATGCCCGCCGAGGACCGTCAGGCACCGAGCAGCGTCTTGACCGCTGTCACGGCCGTATCGGCGTCGGGACCTAACACGTACGTGATCGGTTCAATGCCGTAACCACCGGTCTGATAGCAGACGAACGTCGAAGAGAGGTCCTCGCGATCGGCGAGCGCCTCGCGGATCGGATCCGTCGGGGCGTCGGCCTCGAACTCGACGGCGTCGTAGCCCGCGGCTTCGAGGTCTGCGACGATCTCCGGGTCGTAGCGGACGTTGATCGCGGCGTGGACGTCGCGGCCGGCGTCGCGGGCCGACAGGAGCACGCTCGCGACGTGCTCGCTCACGCCGAACTCTGGGTCGCCGGGGATCGTTGCCCGCCCCTTGACGTCGAAGATGCGCCCGGGGACGCCGGCGACGTCGTCGACGGTCGACGCCGCCGGGAGGCTCTCGACGAGGTTCGAACCGACGTTCGGAATCAGCCCCGCGAAGCCACTCGCGTTCGTGAGTCGGCGGAGGGCCCGCCGGAGCGACGATCGGACCTGTTCGCTCGTCCGCAGACCGCTGTCGGGGTCGTGGATGCGCTCGTAGCCTTCGTAGTCGGCGAGTTCGGGCATCTCCGCCTCGTGGAGTCGCGCGAGGAGGTCACCCGTCTCCAGTCGGCGGACGAGCACCTCGGCCTCGACGAGTGCCTGCACACGGCTCATATCGCCGGTGGCGAGCCCTTCGCCGACCCGCTCGACGAGGTCCACGACGCGCTCGTCTTCGAGCACTTCGTCGCGCCGGCTCACATCGCCGTGAGCGTACTTCGAGACCGCGCTCTGGCTGATTCCGAGCGCCTCGGCGACTTGGTGCTGTGTGAGACCTCGGTCGCGGAGGTCCTCAGCGAGCATCGAGCGAAACGTCGGGAGAAACTCGTCGACGACGACTTCCTCGATGAATCTCATATGTCGTCTACCCGGAGCCTCCGTCGGTCCCGCGCGTCCGCTCGAACTCGGGATCGTCACCGATCCGTGACGCCTGCGGGCCCTCCTGACCCTGATATTTCGAGCCGCGCTCCGCGCCGTAGGGACGCGATGCGGGCTGCGTGAGTTCCGTGAAGACGAGTTGGGAGACGCGCATTCCCGGCGTGAGTGCGACCGGAGCGGTGCCGAGATTCGACAGTTCGAGCGTGATCTGGCCCTGGTATCCGGGGTCGACGATGCCGGCCGTCGCGTGGATAACGACCGCCAGCCGACCGAGCGAGGAGCGTCCCTCGACAGTCGCCAGGAGGTCGGGTGGGATCTCGACGCGCTCTTTGGTCGTGCCGAGGACGAAGTCACCGGGGTGGAGAATGAACTCCTCACCCTCGGGGACCCGCGTTTCGGTCACGTATTCGGAGACTTCCGACTCGCGGTTTGGGTGGATACAGGAGATGTTCGTCCGCTGGAACTCTAAGAACTCCTCGCCGAGGCGCAAATCGAGGCTCGCCGGCTGGACCTGCATATCGAGGTCGTCGATCGGGTCGACAACGAGGTTGCCGGCTTCCAATCGCGCGAGGATGTCGTCGTCCGAGAGTATCATCGTGCGAGACACCGGGAGCGAGGGACGTAAAGCCATCCGTTGATACGGCGTATGGTGGCGTTTGCAACGGACGTCATAGCCAATCGAGCGACAGCGTGAGACCGAGTGCGTCTGTCTCCGAAGACCCCACGATGCGACGAGCGTTGCCGTCGCTGCGATAATGCGTGGCTCTCACAGGCGATTACAGATTATATCAGTTTTTGTATCATACGCCGCGGCGGGCGCTGTATCCACGGGCAAATGCGTTCCTTCTTCGAGGTGAACGCCCGGTTGCGATTATCTATATAGATAAATACTGGTGTGCGTCCCGGCAGTCGGCTAGCGTGAGCCGAGTCCTCGATCAACATAGAGCGATTTCAGGACCATACATCACCTTACAAAACGGACCTCAACGAGACTATTTACGAGAGACTTCGACCGAGGTACTCACCCGAGAGCGAGACGACAGCTCACCC
>NZ_JBDGQZ010000035.1:0-10251 GCF_042218505.1 Halobellus sp. | reverse complement strand
AGCGCCCGCGAGGATCGACCTCGCGGGCGCTCTTCATTTCGAACGCGCGAGCGGCGCGACCGTCACACGCCGCTCGAACAGCGATTACAGTCAGCAGATACGTCGATCAGCGCTCAAAACGACAGTTAATCCGGTTAAATCGGGCTAAATCAGGCGGAAGGCGGCCTGAGCGAATACCCACTTTATGAGTCCGAGGCCGGAAGCGGGGAGTGTAATGAACCGCAGCAGATCACTCACGATGGCCCTGGTCGTCGCGCTCGTCGGGATGGCTGCCATCCCGGCGGCCGCAAGCGCGACATCGGGGCTGGCAATCGACGTAGATCAGCGTCCAAACACTGGCGAAGCTATCGTGACAGTAACATACAACGATAGCGCGGTCGAGAACGCCACCGTAGAAGTCACCGCCGAGTCAGCGTACGCCGGGAACGGCACGTACACGACGGACGCCGACGGAACGCTCGTCCTCCCCGAACCGAACGAGACAGTGTCGGTGACGGTGACCACGACCGCGGACAACACGACCGCGACGAAGGAAGTCGACCTCGTCCCGCGCTCGGCGGCGCTCTCGGTCTCCGCAACGCAGAATGACGATGGAACGGCGACGGTGACCGTGACGCAGTACGACGAGGCGATCGAGAATGCGACCGTGGCAATCTCCGCCGCGGACGCGTACAGCGGGAACGGCACGTACGCGACGGACGCAGACGGGACCGTCACGCTCCCGGCACCGAACCAGACCGTCTCGCTGACGATCGACGCTTCGGTCAACGACGCGACGGCGAGCACGGATCTCACGGCCGTCCCGCTCGCAGCGTCCCTGGACGTCACCGTGAACCAGACCGAAGGCGGCTCGGCGATCATCACTGTCACCCAGTACGGTGACGTCGTCGAAGGCGCAAACGTCTCGATAGAAGCCGACGGGGACATCGCCGGCACCGACACCACCGACGCGAACGGTACGGTCACCCTCGAACAGCCGGAAGACGATCAGACCGTGACCGTGACCGCGACCGACGGGACCCTGACGGCCGAGACGACAGCCGAACTCACGGGCACCGCTCTGGACGTGAGCGCCGCGCAGACCGACGACGACGTCGAGGTGACCGTCACCGACGGCGAGAGCGCCGTCGAGAATGCGACGGTCGAAGTCGAGGCCGACGGAGAGTACGCCGGCACCGGCACGTACGTGACCAGCGCCGACGGTACTGTCGTCCTCCCGCTCCCCCAAGAGAACGTCACGGTCACCGCGACCGCGACGGCCGAGAAAGAGACGGCCGAGACGACGGCTGACCTGAGCGTCGAATTCGTCCAGCAAGGGCCGTTCGGACAGGCCGTCTCCTCGTTCGTGAGCGCGCTGCAATCCGCAGGCTTCGACGGCCCGCCGGGAGCGGCGATTTCGGACTTCGTCACGGGGAACAACCCCGGTAACGCCGACGACGCGCCCGGCCAAAACGACGACGAAGCCGACGACGGCACCGAGACTGCCGAAGCGTCCGGTCAGTCGGGATCGGCTCCCGGCCAGTCAGACGACGCCCCGGGCCGTGAGGACGATGGCAACGAGACCGACGAGGCGTCCGGTCAGTCGGGATCGGCTCCCGGCCAGTCAGACGACGCCCCGGGCCGTGAGGACGATGGCAACGAGACCGACGACGACGGTCCCGGCGCGAACGCCGGTAACGGCAACGGTCCGCCGAACGCCAGTGAACGCGGCGGCCCGGCTGACGACGACGTCCCAGAAACGGAAGACGAAGACGATGAGACGGACGCTGAGGACGAATCTGCGGACGATGCGGACGACGAAGCCGACAGCGACGACGATGACAGTCGATCCGGCGGCTCCAGCGGATCGCCCGGTAACTCCGGGAACGCCCCGGGACAGAACTGACTAACACGCACTTCGACCGACGTTTTCTCTTATTCCGATTCACCGTGGCCCCGGTTTGACGAGTCCGAGCGTGAACGACGGTCCCCTGCGACAGTGAAGCGACCGCCGAGGCGATACCGGGGGAGTCCCGAGCGCGCTGCGACCGTCTCGGGATCCGTCCCGCATCGGCGGAGGGCGAGTCGTGCACCGGTCGCGACGAGATCCGTCTGAGCATCGCCACCCGGGAGCCACGCGTCGGCGTCGATGCCGTCGTTCCGAGTGGCTTCGAGCGCGCGGACCGCGACGGTGCTCACGAGCGCCGCTCCGAACCGGTCGAGGCTGACTGACTCCGGATAGTCGTCCCGCTGCCCCAGGACGTTCGACTCCGCCGAGTGCGGGCCGTCCACTCCCCCACGACGCGGGGTGTCGTCACGATCACCCGTCGCCCCGGCGGTCGTCCGGGCCCGTTCGAGTGCCCCAGCGAGCGCAAAGTACCGACGGGCGTCGGTGCCGTCGACGAGCGCCCGTTCCAGCGCCGTATCGACGACGTCGTCGAGGGCGTCGGTCACGATTCGACGGCGACGTCGCGAAACGCCACATTCGTCACCGTCCCGTCTGGACGGAGCGTGACCCGACCGAGTGTGACGGTGTCACCGGTCCCTGCCCGGTGGGCGACGGCCCGGAGCGTGGCCTCCTGATCGAGTCGCTCCCAGACGGTCTGTTCGAGCAGTTGCTGGAACGCCTCCGGGTCGGTCCAGCCGGCGTCGACGTCCGAGGGAACGTGGACGACGAACTGAAACTCCGTTTCGGTGACGTGGATGCCGACGCCGAACGTATCGCCGCCGGAGCCCGTCACACCGGTCCGATCCGGGCGCTCCGCAGGCGCGTCCCCGGCGTCGTCGTGATCGGCGTCCGTCTCAGTCATATTTTTGCGTGGGAACCGCGAGGGCAAATACTCCGCGGTGCACCCCATCGTGAGCCGTGGAACCACTTCACAGAGCGGCAGCGGATGAGATCGTTTTTGCGCAGCGAGACGCTGAGAGGTGGTAATGAGTTACAAAATCGGGCTCGTGGGTAAGCCCTCTGTCGGCAAGTCCTCGTTTTTCAATGCGGCGACGATGAACGACGTATCGGAGGGTGCGTACCCGTTCACGACGATCGATCCCGCTGTCGGGGAGGCGTACGTCCGCGTCGACTGTGCGGCCCCGGAGTTCGACGAAAACTGCACGCCCTCGGTCGGCTTCTGCGACGGGGGAACACGCTTCGTCCCGGTCAAACTCGTCGACGTCGCGGGGTTGATCCCGGGCGCACACGAGGGCAACGGACTGGGCAACCAGTTCCTGACCGATCTCAACGAGGCGGACGTCCTCGTCCACGTCGTTGATTTCTCCGGAAAGACGGATCTGGAGGGAGAAAAAACGGAGGGCCACGACCCGCGCGAGGACATCGACTTCCTGGAGGAGGAGCTGGATATGTGGTATCTCGACATCTTGGAGAAGGGGCTCGATCGATATCGTTCGGGGTACCACGGGGAGGAGAACGACGTCGAGGAGGACCTCGCAGAGCAGATGTCCGCGTTCAAGACGAACAAAGACGAGATCAAGCAGATTCTCTTGGCCACCGGTGCCGACCTCGACCCCGACGAGTGGGGCGAGGAAACGAAGGGGCGCGTCGCCCGCGAGATCAGAGAGCGGACCAAACCCATCGTGATCGCAGCGAACAAGATGGACACGAGCGCAGCCCAGAAGAACTACGCGGCGATCACGGCCGACCCCGACTACGACCACCTCACGTTCGTCCCCACGAGCGCCCACGCGGAGAAGGCGTTGAAGAAGGCCGACGAGGCCGGAGTGATCGAGTATCGCCCGGGCGCGTCCTCGTTCGAAGTCGTCGGTGACCCCTCAGAAGAACAGGCTGCGGGCCTCGAACAGATCCGCGAGTACGTCGAATCCTACGAGGGGACGGGCATTCAGGACGTCCTCGAATTGGCGCTCTTCGACGTGATGGGTGCGATTGCGGTGTTCCCCGGAAGCGCAAACGGTCGCGCCGACACGGAGGGGGTCTTTCGGGACTGTTTCATCCTCCCCGACGGGTCGACAACGGAGGACTTCGCGTATCACCTCCACTCTGACATCGGCGACGGCCTGTTGCACGGGATCGACTGCCGGTCGAAGCGCCAGGTCGGCTCGGAGCACCGACTCGGCCATCGTGACGTCGTCGAGATCGTCACGACGAACTGAGTCCTGATCGGCGCCGTCACCCGCCAAACATTCAATCCGCCCCTCCTCGAAGGCCTGGGCGATGCCGCCAACTGAGACATCGCTTGGGAAATTGACAGCGACGATAGCCTCAGAACAGGTCACGCCGGCGGGTGTCACGGTTGCGGCCGCGTCCGCCGGGATGGGTACCGCACTGTGTGAGATGTGTTGCATCCACACGCTCGAAGGGCAGCGTGGCGACGATGCGACGAATTCAGGCGACAAAACCCACAGAGCGGCGGAACAGTCGGGCGATCGCTCCCTCGAAGCGGTCCAGTCCCGGCTGAAAACGCAGCGGAAGACGCTACTCACCCTCGCAGACCGCGACGCCGCTCTCGTTTCGGAGTTGTTCGCGGGCGACGAAACCCTATCGGCCGAAATGCGACGACAGGCGTCGAGGGTTCCGCTCGCCGTGGTTGAGGCTGCCGTCGAAGTGCTCGAGGACGCAGCGATCACGATCGAACGGGGTCGCCACGGGGTCGCGACAGACGCCCGGACGGGTGCAGTCCTCGTCAGAGCGGCGCTGCAGGCGTCGGCAGCGACCGTCAGATCGAATCTCGACGGTGACGACACCGAGGCTACGACAGACCTGCTGGACCGACTCGCAGCGGCCGAACGTCGCGCGACCACGGTTGATTTGGACATCTAGTAGGGTGTGGCACTCCGGTACGAGTACCCATCAAGAGGGTGCCGCCGAAGGTGAAGCGTATGACTTCTCGGACCCAGATCCTGTATGTCGACCGGGACCCGGAGTCTACGGATCTGGTCCGAACGGTGCTCTCGCACCACAGCGATCGGTTCGAGATCTATCCGGTCCCGACCGCTGTGGCGGCGCATCAGGAACGACAGCGTGGTGAAGTGGACTGTGTCGTCTCCGAATGCGACCTCCCGGAGATGAACGGCATCGACTTCCTGAGTCCGATCTCGACGGTCCGCGGACGACTGGGGGTGGCGCTAGAGACAGACGACCTGACGCACGTCGAACGCGCGATCGAGGCGATAGAGTGCGTCGACGAGCCGCGGGTTGGCCTCGCAGAGACGCTCCGTAGCGGCGACGTCGTCAGTGCGACCGAACCGGTCCGACTCACAGAGATCATCGCCGACGTTACGACCACGTAGGCGCGATGTTCCACCAGTGAGGAGCCGTCAGTTGCCCGAGGACGACCGCGTGAGGAACCTGAGTCGGTAGTCGTAGTACTCTCCGTTGTATCGGAGTATCGTCGGACCATCCTCCTCGACACCGGCGTCTTTCGCGACGTTGCCGTCGAGGTAGGGGCGTTCGTGCATCGCGCGAAGCACCTTCCGGTAGCCCTCGGAGTACGGATGTGCTTCCGTGTACTCCGACGCGGCGGACTGTTCGACGATGTCGATCGCGGCCGTCGAGAGGTCCTCGCGGTCGAATCGGGATTCGACGAACTGTGCGCGAAGGACGGCCTCCATTCCGTCGGGTGCCTCCGCAACCGGCTCGGCCGTCGCCCGATACACCGACTCGTGAAACGTCTCCTGGGTGACCTCGACGGCGTACCGACGCTCGCGGTAGGTGACGGACGCCGGAGCGTCGCCAGAGACCAACTCGCTCCCCTCGACGACGTCGTCGCTCCGGTAGACGTAGCCGCCGCGCCGGACGAGTCCCCACGGAGCGCCTCCTTCGTTGCCACGGGCGCGTGCAGTCATCTGTGCCACCCGAACGGCCGCCGCGTCGACCTCCGGGAGTTGCTCGGCAGACACTGTCTCGGCTGCGTCTCCGCTGGCTGTCTCTTCGTTCGCGGACGCCTCCGTGAGTCGCAACACCGGATGCGTGGTCTCGACTTCGTCGATGACGACGGAGCCGAGTCGGTAGTATGTGCCGTCGTGGCGGGTATACACCGGATCTTCCGGATAACTGCCGAAGGGGGTACCATACTGTGTGGTGTACTCGGTTCCGTTCCGGATCGCCTCGAAGGCCGCCTCGTCCCGCTCGGGGCGCGTTTGTGAGAGGTCAGTGACGTAACTTTCGCGGAGTGAACCACCGGCATCAGAGATCGTCAACTGGAGCGGGCGCTGCTCGTCGTCTGACGGGACCACGTCGCTGACGTCACCGAGACACCCGGCAGAACTGACTAGGGCACCGAGACCAATCGTACCGAGGAACCGGCGTCTGGAGGGCTGATTCTGTGTCACTGGAGGGCGATGCGAAATCCTCCGGGACGAGGTAAAAAACGTCCGCGTTCGATCCGCTCCGTCCCACGGCGAGCTCTCTCGCCTACTCGATCGGTGTTTTGACCACTGTCGCGGGCATCTCCGCGAGACGGAGGACGCGGTCCGTGACGCTACCCAGAAGGCTTCGATACTCCTCGGGCCGGCGTCGCGTGCCCATCACGACGAGGTCGGCGCTGGCCTCCCGCGCTACATCGACGATCGTCTCGGGCGGCCGCCCGTGCCGAATCGTGGTCTGGACCTCGACACCAGCGTCACGCGCTCGTTCGGCGACTGCTCCGACGGCTTCTTTCCCGACCTCCTCGAGGCCGTGCTCGGGCCCTTCGCGCTCGTCGATGTATTCGTCGCCGTTGTAGGCGTCGTACACTTCGCTGTCTACGACGAAGAGGACGTGCAGCGTCGCGTCGTGGTACGCGGCCAGTTGGATCGCGTGATCCGTGGCCCGATCTGACGCGGCTTCCCCGCCCGTCGCCAAGAGGATATTGCTGTACATATTCGGAGATAGCTTACCGGGAATACAAATCACGATGCTGAGACGACGGCATTGAAACGCGCGCGTAACAACGACGTATCGAAATCGCCGTGATCCGCATAGAGTCCTGCGTGTTGAGAAACTATGCTTTAGTTTATAATTCTTGTAATACGTTACTGTCGGTCAAGGATAACCCTGACGCAATTTTCACATTATTACTCAAAATAGTATCTTTGTTTGTAATTTAAATGACTACTCAGGATGAGTCCGACCGCTACTCTCGACGCCCGGTCGGCGATACACTGGAGCGAAGGTTTTTGTATAATGATGACCGTATCGTCATCGTGTTACGTGGTAGCAATAGCGGTCTCGACCATTTGAACGGGCCATACGCGCGGATCTCGGGCAGCAACCTGGCGGTGTGGATCCGGTGACGTCTTCGCTTTGCGACCGCCGGTGTGAGGGCTCAGGGAACACGGTGCGACTCACAGGGAGATTCATATGATCACGAATGACAGCGACGACGAATACGGGGCGAGCAACCGATGCCCTCGACCGACACGGAGAGGGGTGTGCTGTTGATGGACGGACGAGTAACGATATCCGAACTGGAAAAAGTGTACGGCGAGGGTGCCGAGCGAACCAAGGCGATCGAAGACCTCTCTTTCGAGGTTGATGGCGGCGAGTTCGCTAGCGTGGTGGGTCCTAGCGGATGCGGCAAAAGTACGCTTCTGTAGCACGGCCGTTGCGGAGTTCCTTCAACCGCTATCTTCAGGACAAGGGCAAGGGTCGCGGCGGCGAGGGCGGGAACTACCGTCGGAACGCTGCCCGCGAGCTCGAGCGGTTCGTGGAGTGGGCCGCTGGCGAGCGCGGCGACGACGATTGGACCGGGATCACTCCCGAGGAGGCCGACCGCGAGCCGACGTTCGCTGACCTCGACGAGCGTGTGTTCCGCGAGTACGCTCGGCACCTTTCTGGTGACAGGGGACTCAAGCAGAACACGGTCCAGACCTACTACGCCTACATCTCGGCGTGGTGTGGCTGGTGTGTCAACGAGGGGTATCTCGAAGCACACTACGCCCAGCGAGCGAGCGCGACCGCGCCGCTCCCCGACGACGACGGGCGGAAGCCTGGTGACCAGCAGGCCTGGACGCCCGAGCAGCGCCACGCGCTCACCCGGCACGTCGACGCACAGGCGCGTGAGGCCATCGAAGCATACACCACCCTTCCCGATGACGTGGACCCTCTCGACAAGCAACGAGCCCGGTACGCGGCGCTGAAGGCGGCCCGCGACCGGGCGCTCGTGGTCGTCCTCGCGTACACGGCTGTCCGCGTGGGAGAACTCCTGCGTGATTCTGACGACCCGCGTCGCCGTGGCGTGCGATGGGAGGACATCGACCTCGAGGACGGAAGCATGGACGTCTATCGCAAAAAGCAGCAGTGGGATGCTGCTTCTCTCCCCGATCCTGTCATCTCCCCGTTGCGGAGCTACCAGAAACTGATGGATCCGCCGACGGACCGGTGGCCCGTGTTCCCGACACTCGACCAGCGGACGCTCGCAGAGCTCGTACAGGAGGAGTTAGCCGACCGGGGAGAGCCATCGGAGGCAATTGACGAGCGACGTGGGGAGTACGCTCGCGACCTCCTGCTGGCGCTGGACGAGGACATCCGCCCGCCGTCGATCACGACGGACGGCGCCCGCTCGATACTCCAGCGACTCACGGAAGCCGCGGAGATCGATATCGAGCATCCGAAACACGATTATCTCGCGCCACACGGCGGCCGACGCGGGATGGGCGAGGTTCTCGTCCGAGCGTTCGGATACACGGTTGCAGCCCGGTATCTCGATAATTCTGAAGAGATGGTTCGTGAGCGGTACTCCCACATCGAAGCTGGTGAGTTGGGTGATGTCGCTACAGAAGCACTCAACGAGATAGATTCTATAGACCCCTGAACCCACGAATAGCCTACAGGCTGGTTGAATTTCGGACTAACTAATCCCTCGCTTCCGGGCGATCCAGAGAATAAGTGAGTCCGGTGGGTACTGGATGCGGATCCGGGCTTTGCGTATCAGGCTCGCATCGGACCCTGACTTTGTCTCCTCACGGATTGATCTGTAGTTGTCTACTCCGATTTTGGAGATAGCGAATAGTTCAGCGAGGGTTTCGTCAATCCAGGATACTGCGACGAAGGGGAGTCCAAAGGCGAGTGTGAGTCCGAGTACGACGGCTATGTAGATTGGAAGCCAAATGGGTGAGGGAGCGTATTCGACCGCCATCATCAGGGTTTGTGGGAGCGCGATCACAGCACCGATGAAAGACAAACCTGAGGTAAGGTATATCGCCCAGAAGAGAGACCTGCCGATGAATCCCATCTGGTCGTGACCCACTTCGTGGAGGAATAGATAATCGATGACGTCCTCTGAGAAATCCTCCTTAGCTTGTTCATTCAGTAGGAGTGTCCCGAGTGGGGTGTAGTCTCCCATCCGTTTGCTGTCTTCTCTGAACCAGTAGACGGTTCGTGAAATTCCACTGACAGAGTATTGGCTGGTTCCGGTAACGCCGCCTCTACAGAGTTTTGCGTACAGACGAGTTAACCCTGATTCAACCGTTCCAGACATAACTCCTGACTCCTGTCTATAAATTCTTGACTCGGACTCAACTTAAACGAGGGGGAAGGGAGTGAAGATAGCTTTTTGAGTGTTCTGTGATGAATTTAGTAGACGTGTATGGCGGACGCACCGGATACTGAACGGCAGGCGGTCGAGCCTGAGACAGGCGAAGTCCTCAGCGTGTCACAGCTGAACGACCGGATTGCGTCGGTCGTCGAGGACGCGCCTGCCCTCGATGGCGTCCGGTGTATCGGCGAGGTCACGGATCTCCATCAGAACAGTACGGCGCTCTATTTCACCCTCACTGACGGCGACGCGGAGCTCCCCTGCATGATCTGGGCGAACCGCTACCGGAATATGGATGCCGAGCTCGAGGACGGGACCGAAGTCATCCTCGAGGGTGATATCGATTACTGGACTGAGGGCGGGAAAATCGACCTCAAGCCGTGGGAGGTGATCGTCGTCGGCGACGGCGACCAAGCGGCCGCCGTCGAGCGGCTGCGAAGCGAACTCGAAGAGCGTGGCTGGTTCGACGACGAGCAGAAACAACGTCCGCCGGCGTTCCCGGAGCGGGTCGGCGTCGTCACGTCCCTTCGAGGAGATGCCCGGTACGACATCCAGAACGCGATTCACGGACAGGACCCTACCGTCGACATCTTGGTGAAGGACGCAACCGTCCAGGGGTCGAACGCGCCGAGGTCCATCGCGAACGGCATCCACCATCTCGATCGCTCGGAGGACGTCGACGCCATCATCGTCGGTCGGGGCGGTGGGAGCGATTCGAACCTCCAGGCCTCCCTCGATTGATTTTTTTCCGCGGTTTATTGAGCTGTTGATCTTGACGCGGAGG
>NZ_JBDGQZ010000052.1:0-11627 GCF_042218505.1 Halobellus sp. | reverse complement strand
ACTGCCAGATTTTCTATATCGCGATATATGATATATTCTTCTCGCCGGTGCCGAATATACCAAAACATTTCTTGTCCCGTCACGACCGTCCGATATGGCCCCGCGAAAGCCACCGCTGTCGGGTGTATACGCCGATGGCGCACGGTTTACCGACTTCGGCGGGTGGGAGATGCCGGTCGAGTTCGACTCGATTCGCACTGAGCACGCGGCCGTCCGCGACTCCAGAGGCATCTTCGACGTGTCGCATATGGGGGAAGTCACCGTTTCGGGACCGGACGCGACGGAGTTATTGCAGCGTCTCACGTCCAACGACGTGCAGGCGCTCTCGGTCGGTGACTCGCAGTACGCGATGCTCACCGACGAATCCGGGACGATCCTCGACGATACGATCGTCTACCGACTTCCCGACGAAGCGACCGAACGATACCTCTTCGTACCGAACGCCGGCCACGACGAGGAAGCGTCCGACCGCTTCATCAAGCACCGCGACGAGTGGGACCTCGACGCCGCGGTCGAAAACGAGACCGACACGTGGGCGATGGTTGCAGTGCAAGGGCCAGACGCTGTCGACGCCGTCAGGCAGGTAACCGAGACGGACGTGACGGAGTTCTCGTGGGGCGAAGGGGCGTTCACCGACGTCGCCGACGTTCGATCGTGGGTATCGCGGACGGGTTATACCGGTGAGGACGGCTTCGAGATCCTGTGTCCGACTGACGGGATCGAAGCAGTCTGGGAGGCGTTCGTCGAGGATCAAGGGTGTACGCCCTGTGGACTCGGCGCGCGCGACACCCTCCGGACCGAGATGGGGTATCTCCTCTCCGGGCAAGACTTCGAACCCGATGAGGAACCGCGGAACCCCTACGAGGCGGGCGTCGGGTGGACCGTCGACCTCGATACCGAGTTCGTCGGCCGCAACGCCCTGAGAGAGGTCGCCGAGGCGGGCGTCAACGAGGAGTTCGTCGGACTGATACTGCGCGAGCGCGGGATCGCCCGCCACGGCCACGAGATCCGCGCGGCCGGCGAGACGGTCGGACACGTCACCAGCGGGACGATGAGTCCGACGCTGGACGAGGCGATCGGGCTGGGATACGTCGAAAGCGACCTCGTGGACCCCGGAACCGAGGTTTCAGTGGTCGTCCGCGGTCAGGAGAAACGAGCGGAAATCGCAGCCACACCATTCATCGACTGATATGTTCGAAGTACCCGAAGACAGGAAGTATATGGAATCGCACGAGTACGCAACCACCGACGGCGACACCGCGACCGTCGGGATCAGCGACTTCGCTCAGGACGAACTGGGCGACGTCGTCTTCGTCGAACTGCCACAGGCGGGCGACGAGGTGAGCCAGGACGCGGACTTTGGTGTCGTTGAGTCCATCAAGGCCGTCTCAGATCTCTACGCACCGGTCTCCGGAACGGTGACCGCAGTGAACGAGGAACTGTTCGACCAGCCGGAGTTGGTGAACCAAGATCCCTACGGCGATGGCTGGATGCTCGAGATCGACGTCGCAGACGAAAACGAATTCGACGACTTGCTGTCTGCCGACGAGTACCGCGAACAGACCGAGTAACTGCCGTTAGACGCTCTGAACGCACTGGTCGTCCCGCACGATGCGGTGACGACCGCAGACCGCAACCCCCATGAACGCGGAGTGCTGAGTACTACCTATGAGCAAACGACGACACGAAGATGCCGACGGGAGTCCGTATGCACCACACTCGCCAGAGGAGACGGCGACGATGCTGGACGAAATCGGCGTAGACAGCGAAGCAGAACTGTTCGACGTACCCGGGACAGTACGGTACGAGGGTGAACTGGGCATCGACGCGAGAAGCGAGCGCGAGCTTCGATCGGAGATGGCGGCGACCCTCGCGAAGAACGACGACCTGACGGAGTTTCTGGGTCGGGACCATCACACCCACTACGTCCCGTCGGTGGTCGACGAGCTCTCCGAGCGCGCGGAGTTCCTGACCTCCTATACCCAGTATCAGCCAGAGATCACCCAAGGGTTCCTACAGGCGCTCTTCGAGTACCAGTCACTGCTCAGAGAACTGACGGGCCTCCCGATAGCCAACTGCTCGATGTACGACGCGGCGACGGCGCTCGGTGAGGCAGCGCGTCTGGCCGGACGCGTCCGAGCGGCCTCCGGAACGACGGTGCTCGTCCCCGAGATCCTCCACGAGAACAAGCGCGCTGTCCTCGAAAACTACGTCGACGGGACGGATCTCTCGGTCGACATCTACCCGATGGACGACGGCAACGTCGACATCGACGGGCTTGCAAAGCGAGCGGACAAGGAGACCGTGATGATCCACGCGGAGAATCCGACGGTCCGCGGAACAATTGAGGAGCACCTGTCGGCGGTCGGTCGCGTCGCTGACGAGGTCGGGGCGCTGTTCTGTCTCGGATCAGATGTCGTCGCGCTCGGCCTCCTCGAAGAACCGGCTAGCGTCGGCGCGGACGTCGTTATCGGCGAAGCCGACGCCCTCGGTCTCCCGACGGCATACGGGATGGGACTCGGGCTGTTCGCCACTCGCGAGTCGTTCCTCCGGCAGGTGCCCGGGCGCCTCGTGGGAGCGAGCGAGGACGAGAGCGGTCGGCGAGCGTACACGCTGACGCTGCAGACTCGAGAGCAGCACATTCGGAAGGAACGCGCCACATCGAACATCTGTACCAATCAGGCGTGGGTGGCGCTGCGAACTGCGATGCATCTGTCGATGCTCGGCCCGGACGGACTCGTCGACCTCGCCAGCGAGTGCGTTCGCGAGGCAGAGGCGCTCGCCGGCCAACTGAGCGCACTGGACGGGGTCAGCGCACCGGTTCACGACCGGCATCACTTCCGGGAGTTCCTCGTTCGAACCGAGCAGCCAGCACCGGTGATTGCGGGCGAGTTAGAGGGGGAAGGGTTCGCTGTTCACGCGATCGACGACCACCGACTACAGGTATGTGTCACGGAAGTGAACGCCGGGCAGACCGACGACCTGGTCGCGGCGTTCGAGGAGGTGCTCTAAGATGAATCACGATCAGGCTCGCTTCGGCGACGACGAACGGTACGAATCGCTGCTCTCGGAGAAAGATTCCACGGAGATCGACATCGGGACCGACGCCGACTCGCCGCTACCGGACGAACTGACGCGGGACAGCGTAGAACTGCCGAGCCTCTCCGAACCCGAGGTGACGCGCCACTACACGCGGCTCTCGCAGATGAACTGGAGCGTCGAGACCGGTCCGTATCCCCTCGGGTCGTGCACGATGAAGTACAACCCCACCTTCGCAGAGGACGTCGCTGCGGACCCGAACGGGGCCGTTCATCCCGACCGCTCCGAGGAGAGCCTCCAGGGAACGCTCGAAGTCCTCCATCATCTCCAGGACTACCTCGCCAGAATCGGCGGGATGGACGCGGTGACGCTGCAGCCGCCGGCCGGCGCAGCCGGCGAGTTCACCGGAATCCTCGTGGCGAAGGCGTACCACGAATCGCGTGACGACGACCGTTCGGAGGTCATCGTTCCCGCGTCGGCCCACGGGACGAACTTCGCGAGCGCGGCGATGGCGGGCTACGACGTGGTCGAACTGCCGTCCGGCGACGACGGCCGCGTGGACCTGGAGGCGCTCGAAGCGGCCGTCTCCGATGACACCGCGGCGCTGATGTTGACGAATCCCAACACCGTCGGACTGTTCGAGCGCGACATCGAGGAGATCGCCGGAATCGTCCACGACGCTGGTGGCCTGCTCTACTACGACGGCGCGAACCTCAACGCGCTGCTCGGTCGCGCCCGCCCTGGCGATATGGGCTTCGACGTGATGCACTACAACGTCCACAAGACGTTCGCGACGCCGCACGGCGGCGGCGGCCCCGGTGCAGGGCCCGTCGGCGTCACCGACGACCTCGCGCAGTTCCTCCCGAGACCCCGCGTCCGCGAGCGGGAGGGAGCGTACGAACTGTACGACCCCGAGCGAACGATCGGCAAGGTCCACGGCTATCAGGGCAACTGGCTCGTGCTGGTGAAGGCGTACGCCTACATCGCCCGCCTCGGCGACGCCGGACTCGAAGACGCGTCCGCGAAAGCGGTCCTGAACGCGAACTACCTCGCCGAGCAACTCGAGTGTGAGATCCCCTACGAACCGTTCCACCACGAGTTCGCCGCGACCGCTGGCAGCCGCGATGCCGCGGACGTGGCGAAGTATATGCTGGATCACGGCGTCCACCCGCCGACGACGAAGTGGCCGGAGTTCGTTCCCGAAGCGATGCTGACCGAACCGACCGAAGCGGAGACTCTGGATTCGCTGGACGACCTCGCGAACGCGTTCAACGCCGCGTTCGCGGCCGACAGAGAAGCGCTCGATGCCGCGCCATCGAAGACGACGGCGCGACGGATCGATCAGGCGGACGCCGCGCGAAACCCGCAACTGTCCTGGCAGGCGCTCGAACCGGACGAAGAATAGGGCGATTTACGCTTTTGCGGTGCTAATCCCGTCGATTTCGATGAAACCGTAGCCGCATTCGTTGCAACTCCACTTCGTCTTCGTGCCGAGGTGGACTTCCATCGATGCGGTCTTCCAGAAACCGTCGTGCCCGCACTCGGGGCACTCGTATTCGCGGTCGAGACTCATACTGCGTCCATCTGGAACGGTCAGTATTGAAGATACTGATTTATCCCACCTGCGTTTAAATAATAAATCAAACAACGCGATATAGAATGCCAGATAGGTCGGTCACCTGGGGCACAGACTTGTCAGCGAGGGCGGCGACCGGAGGCGGCTTACTCGTCTCGCGATCGGTCGGTATCGTCGTCGACTGCGGCGTCGCGCAGTTCGCGCGCCCGCTCTGAGTCGACGTCCAGGTCCGGAACCGGGACTGGGTCGTCAGCCGCACCGATGGCGACGTAGATGAAGTGCGATTCCGTGGTGAGTTGTCGTTCACCCGAGAGCGGGTCTTCACTGAACACCCGGATGTGGACGGTCACGCTCGTCGTACCCGCCCTGTAGACGTAGGATTCGATCAGGGCGGTGTCGCCGCGGGGGATCGGTCGATGAAAGTCGACGCCGTCGATCCGGGCGGTGACGACTGTCTGGCGGGCGAACCGCATCGCCGACATCGCGCCGGCCTCGTCCATCCACTTGACGACGTTGCCCCCGTGAGCAGTGCCGTTGTTGTTGGTGTCGTTCGGCTGGACGAACACACGGTTCTCGATGTAGGTCTCTTCGAGCGGGACCGAAGTCATAATCGCGTGTACCCGGAGGCGGGTAATCGGTCTGTCGTCCCCGGAGTGTGAGGGCGTTCACGCCGGGACGCTTACGGTTCTCGACCCGCTTAGTTACTTCGTGGACAGTGACGGACTTCTCATCGGAATCGCCGCCGTGTTCGCGGGGACGACAGTCCTGATGGTGATCCTCGCGTTCGTCTTTCAGCCGTTTCTGCTGCTGTTCGCTGCGATCTTCGGCGCGGCGACGTATCTACTGTGGTATCACGCGAGCGGTCGGCTCACCGATCGGATCCGGCAGACGGCCGCCGACCGGAGCGAGCGGCGGCGGGCGAGCGCGGCCGCGCAGGGACCCGGTGACTTCGAGGGATTCGGGCCGGGGCGGCGAGCGGCCGGCGCGACCGGGGATCGACGGTTCAGCGAAGAGAGACGGCGGCGCGGGCGACGGCGCACAGAGAACCGCCGCGGCGGACGCGGACCTCGGACTGACCGGAACGAGCCGACGGCCGAAGAGGCCTATCGGGCGCTCGACCTCGAACCCGGAGCGGACGAGGACGAGGTGAAGGCGGCCTACCGCGAGCGGGTGAAAGCGGTGCACCCCGACACCGAAGCCGGTGACGAGGAGCAGTTCAAGCGAGTCAATCGCGCATACGAGCGGTTGAAGCAGTAACCGAGCGCTCGGGAGAACCACGCTCAGGCGTCTTCGTCTCTCCGGAGCACTACTGTGAGAAGACAAGCCACACCACGAAAAGGGTTTTAGCGGATTACCCCTTCGGCTCTAATATGAGCGCTGACCGGGCCGTTCTCGAATCGGCCCTCGAGCGCGGCGAGGAAGAAGGCGGCAGCGTCGAATTCAAAGAGCGGCTGTCGCGAGACGTGCACCTCGCAGATGGCCGACTGGAGAGTCTCGCGGCGCAGTTGCGTCATCGCGTGCTCTCGGGCGACGGAACGGCGACCTACGTGGTCGGCGTCACCGACGACGGCGGTATCGCCGGAATCCGTCCCGACGAGTTCTCGGAGTCGATGGACGTGCTCTCGATTCTCGCCGAGGAGGCCGGGGCCCACATCGATGACGTCGAGACCTGGGGCGTCGGCGACGACGGCGAACGGGGGCTGGTCGGCGTCGCAACCGTCCAAGAGGGCGCGATGCTCACCGTCGACGACGACCACATCGTCGTCGGTACTGCTGGCCACGTCGACCACGGCAAGTCGACGCTCGTCGGGTCGCTCGTCACCGGAGAGTCAGACGACGGCGAAGGCGGGACTCGGGGGTTCCTCGATGTCCAGCCCCACGAGGTCGAACGCGGCCTCTCCGCGGATCTCTCCTACGCCGTGTACGGCTTCATCGACGACGGGGCAGTCCATATGGACAACCCCCATCGGAAATCTGACCGCGCACGCATCGTGGAAGAAGCCGACCGCCTGGTCTCGTTCGTCGATACGGTCGGACACGAGCCGTGGCTTCGAACCACCATCCGGGGACTGGTAGGGCAGCGACTCGACTACGGGCTCTTGGTCGTCGCCGCCGACGACGGACCGACGAAGACGACGCGCGAGCACCTCGGGATTCTCCTCGCGATGGAGTTGCCGACCGTCGTCGCGGTTACGAAGGCCGACGCCGTCGACGACGCGCGACTGGACGAGGTCGAACGCGAGGTCGAGCGGATGCTCAGAGACGTCGGCCGCACGCCACTCGGCGTCGATCGGCACGGCGTCGACGCCGCGGTCGAGGAACTGAGCGACTCGGTTGTCCCGATTCTCCGCACGAGTGCGGTGACGATGGCTGGCCTCGACGACCTAGACGCGATGTTCGAGCGCCTGCCGAAGACCGCGCGGGAGTCGCGAGAGGACTTCCGGATGTACGTCGATCGGACGTACTCGGTAACGGGGGTCGGCGCGGTCGCCTCCGGCACGGTGAACTCCGGCAGCGTCGAGACCGGTGATGAACTCCTGCTGGGGCCGATGGCCGACGGTTCTTACCGCGAGGTCGAAGTGCGCTCGATCGAGATGCACCACCACCGCGTCGACCGCGCGAAGGCCGGACGGATCGTCGGCATCGCGCTCAAGGGCGTCGACGAGTCCGAAATCGAGCGGGGGATGGCGCTCCTGCCGGCCGACGCCGACCCGCCGTCGGTGCAGTCGTTCGAGGCCGAACTGATGGTGTTGAACCATCCGACGCGGATCCGCGACGGCTACGAGCCGGTTGTCCACCTCGAAACGGTGAGCGAAGCGGTGATCTTCCATCCCGAGGGCGGGCAGTTGCTCCCCGGCGACACGGGCGCGGCGGCCGTCGAGTTCAAATTCCGGCCGTATCTGGTCGAGGAGGGCCAGCGCTTCGTCTTCCGTGAGGGGCAATCGAAGGGCGTCGGCACGGTCGTCGGCATCGGGGAAGACGGCGCGGACGGCGTCGAAGCCGACGACTGACCGAGTTGCGGCCGCCGCGACGTTGAAGTTTGACCGCGCCCTCCATCTGATATGGTTTCGCTGCCTGCGCTCGCGCTCGTCGGCCTGCTCGGCGGCGTTCAGGCCCTGGAGACGGTACTCGATACGCTGAATCTCAGGTACGGTGCCGGGGCGGTCCGTGACGCCGCCGAGTGGGTCGAGACGGCGCTCGACGTCGACGACCCCGAGACGATGCTCTCGTATCAGCGCTCGAAGACGACTCTCTCGCGACTGCAGTCGTGGCTAGCGGTCGTGGCCTTGCTCGGAATCGTCGTCTCCGGGTTCTACGGCGACATCGCGTTCGCACTGTCGGAGACGTGGCTCCCGAGCATCGCACAGGGCGTGCTGCTGCTCGCGGGGGCGATTCTCGCCGGCCGCGTGCTGTCGGTTCCGTTCGACGCCTACGAGACGTTTGTGATCGAGGAGCGCTTTGGGTTCAACAACCAGACAGTGACGCTGTGGATCCGCGACCTGCTCGTCGGTACGGTCCTCGCGCTCGTGTTCGGGGGAATCGTCGCCGCCGCGATACTCGCGGCCGTCGCGGCGCTCCCGACGCTGTGGCCCGTGGCGGGGTGGGCGCTCGTCGTCCTCTTCTCGCTGAGCGTGATGATCGTGTATCCGCGGGTGATCGCCCCGCTGTTCAACGACTTCGAGCCGATTGCGGACGGCGACCTCCGGGAGGCGGTCGACGACGTGTTCGAACGCGCGGGCTTCGCGTGCGAGCAGATCTACGAGATGGACGCGAGCCGTCGCTCCTCGCACTCGAACGCCTACTTCGTCGGGTTCGGGCGGGCCAAGCGCGTGGTGCTGTTCGACACGCTGATCGAGCAGATGGACCGGGAGGCGATCCAGGCGGTGCTCGCGCACGAACTCGCTCACTGGAAGAAGGCGCACATCTGGAAGCAGGTGGCCGCCTCGGCGGTGCAGATGGCCGTAGTGTTCGCGTTCCTCTGGTGGGTGACGACGTCCCAGTGGGTGTACGCGGCGTTCGGCCTGCCGGGAGAGACCTACGCCGCACTCGGAATCGGCCTGCTGTACGCCGGGCCGGTGCTGACGCTCTTGGCACCGCTGACGAATAAGTTGTCACTCGCGCACGAGCGCGAGGCCGACGACTTCGCCGCCGAGACGATGGGCGGCGCGGATGCAATGACTCGCGCGCTCCGCACGCTCGCGGGCGAGAACCTCAGCAATCCGTTTCCGCATCCGGCGTACGCCGCGTTCCACCTGACGCATCCGCCCATTCCCGAGCGGATCCGTCGACTGCGAGCGGAGTACGGCGCTCACGGAAGTGACGACGGAGAAGGTGGAGACGTCCCCGCCGGCGACGACACGCCCGGTGTGCCGCCGGCGACGTAGCCCGGATCGTTACGCTTGCTCGCGATCCGGGTGAGTGCGGACGTATCCGCCGTCGCGTTCCGCAGCCAGATCGAGGCGGACGGCCCACGCCAGGATGCGCTCGACCCGGTCGCGCCAGATGTTCCGCCAGTCCTCCGCAGCGCGGTGCGTCTCCCAGACGGGAACGCGCTTCTCGAACTCGGCAAAGACGTCGTCGACGTCGCTCGGTTCGTCCGTGTCGAGCGCGTCCAGAACTTCTCGCGCCCCGTAGACGCGCTCGTGAAACGCCCCTCGGAGATGCTCCTCGGTGGGGTCGGTCGACTCGCGGACGAACGTCCCCGACGCCGTCTCGCGGGCGAGTTCGAGCGCGCGCAGGAACGTGAGCCAGGTGCGAGCCACGTCTCTCGAGGGGAATTCGAGGCGTCGCATCAGGCGGGCACAGCAGTCGTCCTCGGATCCAGGAACGAGCGGGACGGCCCGCTGGGCGTCCGCGACGAGGTCCAGCGAGTCGGGTGCCTCGGGGAGGAGTTTGAATCGCACCGTTATCAGAGGTCGAACGCCTCGGCCAGCAGTTCCTCGTCGGTCTCGCCGAGAACGTGCGTCGGCCCATCGATCACGTCGACCGTGACCTTCGCGGGCGCGAAGACGCTCTCGGGGACCTCGTAGAAGTCCCAGTCGGCGTCGTCGAAGATCGCCGCGAACGGGGCGCCGTAGTCGTCGCGGGCGCTGGACGGGAGCCGGTCGAACTCGTCGAAGTCCTCCGCGACGGTGAGGTGGACCTCTCCGCCGTAAGCGAGGGCGTCGTTCGTGCGCGCCATCGCGACGCTCTCGTCGTAGGAGACGGGGGCGACCGGCGCGGAGCCGACCGCCGAGCGGATGTTGCGGACGTCGTAGCCGATCTCGAAGAGGCGGAAGAGCGCGAGTTCGGCCGCGCGAGCGGCCATCGAGACGCTGCCCACGGTCGAGCCAGTGGCGTACGAAGGGAGGAAGACGCCGCTCGGTTCGACCTCCGCGCGCTCGGCGACGTGTTCGGCGATCCGGTCACCGGGGAGGTCGATGCTCTCCACAGAGAGGACAGTGAGGTCGAATTCGTCGACGTACTCCAGCGTGTGGAACTCGTCCTCCTCGGCGACGAGCGCCCGCGCCGGACCGGCACCGAGGCCGTCGAACGGCGGGTCGTCGAACGCCAGTTCCCAGCCGGCCTTCTGCGAGCAGAGCAGCGAGAGCGCCGGGTGGTCGGTCTGTAGTTCGATGTGCGGGAGCGGCGCGCCCGCGACCTCGTCCATCCGGGACTGGACCGTCGAGAGGCCGGCGGTCTGGATTTCGGCGAGGAGCATCCCGGCTTCGATGCCGCCCGCCGCGTCCACGCCGAAGTCGAGGACGGTCGCCCCCGAATCCAGTTCGTAGGGATCGACCCGGAGTTCGTCCGCGAAGTCGATGGCCTCGTCGATCAGTTCGATTGCCATCCGATTGATCGAGTCCATACAGGGACGATGGGCCGCACGGGGTAAATGAGTTGGTAGTCGCCGTGGCTCGGGGATGCAGTCCCTTTCTACGTAGGGGTCGTACACTGTCACTCGTCGAGCGCACCGCTCGCGTCCAGATAGTCGCGGACTGCCCGGACGAACTGCCGATACCGATCCAGATCCTGGAGCGCGTCGTAGACGACGTCGTGGTCGATGATCCGTCCGTACGTGTGCGATAGGACGTTTCGAAATCGAGCACCCTGTGCCATCTCCTCGGCCAGATCCGGAGGGAGGACGCCAGTCTCGCCGAGCGAGCGCATCGCCGCCGCGTTGCTCTCGGGTGGAGGTCCGCGCTCGTGCTTGACCAGTTCCTCGCCGATATCGATCGCAGCTTCGGTCATTTTGACGAACCGCCGCTCGACGATGTCCCTGGTGTCCGAGTCGTTTTTGTACTCCTCCCGGCTGAGGTATTGCCGCTGGGCGAGCACGCCGAGGCTCTCCTCGATGGTTTCGACGGCGGTCAGAATCCGATTGAGGCGATCCGCAGGGAACGGCTCGTCGGTCATTCGTCAGAGTCGGAGTCGGAGTCGCCAGCCGCTGGCACTCCGGTCTGTCCGCCATCGAGGTGTGCGTCGATCCGCTCCAGCGCCGCATCGAGCCGTTCGCGTGGTGACTGCGACTCCTTGCCAGTCGCCGACAGCCGGCGGCGGAGTTCCTCGGCGTGTGTCGGGTCGCCTACGAGAAGGATCCCGTGCTCGAAGACGGCCGAGACGAGCTCGGGGGAGGCAGCGTGTAGATCGACGAGATCCACGTCGTCGGTCCCGAGTGCGTCGCTGAAGTCGGCGCTCAGCCCGAAAAAGACCTCGTTGTACTCCGGATCGGACGGACGTTGGCTCTCGAACTCGACCGCGAGGTCGACGTCGCTCTCAGGATGGGTCCGGCCGGTCGCGTGCGATCCGAAGAGAATCGCGAGCCGGACCGGGTGCTCTCGAAGCACATCCCCGAGTGTGTCGAGGTCGAACGAGGGGTCGATCGGTGTCGACTCTACGGTCTTCATCACCGGAAGTTACGGTCGCCACGAAATAAAACGTATAGTCCCTTCGCGATCGCGGGCGGTCGCCCCCGAGTCCAGTTCGTACGGCTCGACGCGGAGTTCGTCCGCGAAGTCGATGGCCTCGTCGA
>NZ_JBDGQZ010000061.1:0-12287 GCF_042218505.1 Halobellus sp. | reverse complement strand
CGGAACGGACAACCTCGGCGGCGGCGGGAGCCTCAATGGCGAGTCGACGCTCGCGACGGGACTGGTGAACGTGACCGAAACCAACAGCATCTCGACGACCGCACCCGCAGGGGTCGACGGCCGGCTGGTGGTTGACGCCGGACTCGGCGGCGAGTTCGACACGATCCAGGCAGCGGTCGACGCAGCGACGAGCGGCGACACGATACGTGTGCGAAACGGGACGTACACGGAGTCGGTCACGGTCCAGACGCCGAACGTCACCCTCACGGGCGTGAACGGTCCGACGGTCGTTGGCGACGGCGTGAACACCGGGAGTCAGCCGCACGCCGCGATCCACGTCGACGACGGGAACGGCCCCGTTCGAAACGTCACAGTCGAGGGGTTCACTGTGCGGAATCCGAACGGGAAGTTCGGTATCTTCGCCGGGACCGGATCGACCAACTCGAACTCCGACGGAATCGGCGGACTCGTCGCCCGGGACAACGTCGTACAAAACATATCGACTCAGTCCACTGGAGGATCCCTCACGGGTGGTCCAGCAGGAATCAGTATCCGTGGTGACTACGGCACCGCGGGCAACCCCGGAATCGAGATCAGGAACAACAGTATCTCGAACGTCCAATCGAGCGGGTACACCAACGCGGTCGGAATCACGCTCAAGAGCTTCACCGGCGATGCGGGGTTCGGCAAGGACAGCAGCGGGGCTGACGTGACCGATGGATCCAGCCCGCCGGCCACCGACACCGACATCGTCAACAACAGCATCTCGAATATCGACGGTGGCGACAACAGCCGAACGAAGGGCATCTCCGTCAGCGGTGAGTTCGAGGACGTGCTCGTCGAGCGCAACAACGTCTCCGGAATCACTGCGGCAGACGATGGAAGCGCTGGGAACGCTCTCGCGGTGACGTTCACCGAGAACGGCGGTTCGTTTAGCGGCAACGGGTACGATATCGACGACGACGGCACCGGTGAGCGCATCGGTCCGCGGAACTTCACCGTCCGGAACAACACGGTCAAGCAGGTTACCGCCGGAACGCCGGCCGGCGTGTTCGTCGGCGGGTACGAGGATCTCGGCGGCAGCAGCGTGATCGCTACCAACACGATCAATGCGCCGGTATCACGGTACAACGGCAAGCAACCCGGATTCGAGTTCGCGGATGCCGACGGAGTGACATTCCGCAACAACACCGTCTCGGCGTCGCAGATTGCGCTCGACCTCGACCGCGTCGGTGCGGTCTCGGACAACACGATCTCGGCGTCGACACCGCCCGACGCGCGGATCGACGCGACGTCCGGCGGCCGTTCCGATATCGCCGCTGGGGACGTTGCACCGGTGAACACGCGGTTGCAGACGCTGCTATCGAACAACGACGTCACGACGACGACGAATGAGACGGTTGCCAACGTTTCGCTCTCCAATCCGAGCGGACAGTCGCTGAATCTGAGTGTCACGACGACCGGCGACGTCTCCGGATCCTCGCTGAACGTTTCGCTCGGAAATGCGACAATCGGGACCGGAGCCGACGTCACTGTCGGTGAATTCACTGAGACGGCGAACGCCGACGGGACGTTCAGCTATACCACCTCGGTGGAGGCCGACGTCGCGAGCGGATCGTCGAAGACGTATCGGGCCAACGTGACTGAAGTGGACGGTAACGCCGACCCTGACGACGTGCTGCCGACGTCCGACCGTCTCGTTCTGACGTTGACGGCGTTCAACACCGGCACGGCGACCGTTTCGACCGAGGCAACAAACACCACGGAACTCAGCATAACCCCTGATGCCGATACTACTGGTAGGGTGGTCAACGTCTCCACGGTCGACACCCTGCCCGATACCCAGGGGCAGAATTTGTCCGCCCTGCGGACTGACATCAACGTCGTTGACGACGACGACACGATGGTTTCGGCGTTCAACATCGATCCGGGTTCAGCACTCGCCGACACGAGCGCGTCGATTCAGTTTACTATCCCGAAGGCGGTCATCGGCGACCCGACCGGCCTCGTCGTCACGCGATACAACGACACGGGGTACGAAGCGCTCACGACAACCGTCGTTGAGTCGAGGGGCACGGACATCACACTCGAGGCCCAAACCCCTGGCTTCTCGCTGTTCGTGGTCGCCGAGACCGACGCATCACCGGCGAGTGTAAAAAATTCCGGTGGCGGTGGTGGAGACGGGGACAGCAGCGAGAGCGCATCCGAGACACCGACCACAACTCCGACGCCGACTCCAACCCCCACGGTGACTACACCCTCGACGCCGACGGTGACCACAACTTCGACGCCGACCACGACCCCGACGGGGACAACAGCGGCGACTGAGACGACCGCGGCCACAGAGACGGCACAACGGGTGCCAGGCTTCGGGGTCTTCGGTGCTCTCATCGCGGTTTTCGTACTGATGTCTGTGTTCGCACTGGCTTCGACGGAGCGGGATCGAGACGAGTAGCGGACAGAGGGGCCAACCAGTGCCACCCTCTCTCGTCGGTGACAATCGAAGGTGAACACAGCCGATTCAACCGCTTGTGAATCCGTCTCGTCCGAAACCGTAGACTGGGATGGCCACAACCGCCGTCCGTCGAGATCCTCCGGTGTACAACACGATTCCGGCATCGGGTGCGATTGATTCAGCCGAGCAGAGCGCCTGACAGCGGACGAAAGATACCATTGTGAGCGTCGTAACACCCACTCGGCGATATCCGTGGGGGGTCTTCCGCACCTCCGAGCGCTCGGCGCTGCGGGTCACAGTTACTCCGGATCTCTCGACTCGCCTGTTCCGGCAGTATCCACTCGGCAGACAGCGACGGTCCGGTCGCGGAAACGATCCCGACTGGGGTTCCGACAGGACGAATCATCCTCGACTCTCACCGCGGCGCTTGGAGTCCGACTGCACTGAGGGGACCTGTTGTGCCAGGGGTCGCTGCGGCGCAAATGCCACCGCCGACATCGGGGGCACCGACCGTGTATGGTTCGAGACCCTACGTATAGGCGTCGGAGCCGTCCACCGGGTATATGTATCGGGTTCAAATTTACAACATTTCCCACCCGAATACGTAACGGGTACCGGTAGAACTGGTATCCCGCGAAGCGTCGGAGGTACACCCCTCTCCCACCCCACCCCTGCTCAAGCATCAGAGCAGTATCCGGAACCCGATCGGTACGGTCCCGCTTCCGTGGACGAACTGCGGCGTCGCCGACTGCGCGACTCGCGGCACGCGACTCCACGTCAGTCGAGACCTGCCGAGGTCCCCGTTCCACCAACTACACCTCGACACAGCGGAGTCTCGCGACTATCGGTACTGGACACCTGACACGTAGAGCAGTCCAACCTGGCATAATCGACCAACACCGTGATGCGCCGGTTGCGACAGTCGACGACCCACCAACACTGCTGATAACGGAGCCATAGATCAGATAGCAGGGCTCTCGGTCCGGATCAGTGGAGAGGTCTGTGTGGCACCGGCACCGGATGTCGGAAGAATCTCCGACCAGGTTATCAACCCGACAGCGACGAAAACGGACAGTAATTCGGCGTCTCTCCCGCTGTCTGAGTCGTGGAAACCCACGCATCATCGCTCAGGGACTCTCTCGTTCGTTCACTGTCGCTTCATACGTCGATTCCGTCGGAAGCGGCCTCGACGAGTGCGTCGAGTTTCGCCTCGTCGGTCGCAGCGACGTAGAGGGCCCCGATCCCGTTCTCGTCTGCCGTCTCCGTCCCATCGAGAGCGACCACGCGGCTTTCGACGCCGGCCTCTCGGGCGAGCAGTGTCCCGACGTACTGTTCGTACACGTCCGGGCGGTAAGCAACGAGTCCCTCGATATCACCGCGCGCGAGAAGCCCCCAATCGACGCAGGGCGACCACGTGTTGAGGACGCGCTTGCAGACGTCCCCGGTGGCGTCTTCCACCCGCTCGGCGGTCGCTCGGTGGGACTCGTCCCGGACGGCGGGGAGTCCGACGACGAACGAAACCGTGCCCTGCGGGAGCGAGAGGTCGCTCTCGGCCTGCAGCCGTTCGCCGTCGAAAGTCGCGCCGCCGCCACGACGCGCGAGATACAGCGAGTCCGGGAGCGGTTCGTAGATGGCCGAAACGAGCGGTTCCTTGTCTTCGAGTACGCACGCGGCCACGGCGAACGAGGGGAGACCGGCGGCGAAGTTGTTGGTCCCATCGAGTGGGTCGACGACCCACTCGTATCGATGCTTGCCGTTCCGACCCGACTCCTCACCGTGGATCGCGTGGGTCGGAAACGCGTCGGCAATCACGTCGACGATCCGGCGCTCGGCGGTCTCGTCGGCGGCGGATTTCACGTCGTGAACGCTGTACTCGGCTTCGATGTCGCGGTCACGAAAGGCATCGGCGAGGTAGTCGCCACCGGCGCGAGTCGCCCGCGCGGCGACGGCTTCCAGGACCGCTGGGTCGAGGGCGCTGTCGTCCATATCTCCGCAACGGGCCGACCGCGGCAAGAGCGTTCGGTCTGTTTTCGCTCGCCTGCCCGTTCCCGATGCGCCGCCGGTGTTTTTGCAGATGCTTCCGAACGGTCACTATGGAGTTCACCGTCGTCAAGGGGGACATCGCACAACAGTCCGCAGACGCCCTCGTCAACGCCGCCGGAACGAGCCTCGTGATGGGCTCCGGCGTCGCAGGCGCACTCCGCCGCGCTGGCGGTGAGGCGCTGAACGATGCCGCCGTCGCGAAAGGCTCGATAGACCTCGGCGCGGTTGCCGTCACTGACGCGTACGACCTCGACGCGGAGTACGTCGTCCACGCGGCCGCAATGCCGCATTATGGGGATGGTGAGGCCACCGAGCGGAGCATCCGTGAGGCGACGACCAACGCCCTGGCCCGCGCCGACGAACTCGACTGCGAGTCCGTCGTCCTTCCCGCGCTCGGGTGCGGCGTTGCAGGGTTCCCGCTCGAACAGGGAGCGCGATTAATTGCGCGGGAGATCCGCGCCTTCGACCCCGAGTCCCTCGCCGACGTGCGTTTCATCACTTACGCCGACGACAGCTACGAAACCGTCTCAGAAGTCGCCGACTCCGTTCGTTCTGACGATGCGTGAGCAGCCCGGCACGATGAACGTCCCCGACGACGCCCCGGACCGATGCCCGGTCTGTGAGACAGCCTACGACTCGGTCTCGGAGCACGACGCCGGGCTACTAGTGAACCTCATCGAAAACGAGCGATACCGTCGAGTCTGTTTCGACCCGGTCCTCGTCGAGGGAGAGGCCAGAGTGTACTTTTATCACCACACGCACGAGCAGACCGACACGAGGTGAACGGGTCCCCCAGTCCCGACTCACGGCTCGGACTCCTTTGATATTCGTCTGCTTCGGCGTGGAACGTACAGAATTGGCTCCGTAACGGCGCTCACGGCGGGCGTGAGAGGCAGTGACGACAGCGAATCCGTCCCGAGACATTAATACATCCGGTGTCCGTCGGACCATATAATGGCGCGCGAGCCGTCCGTGGAGGAGTCGGCTGATTTTCAGTCAGTCCTCGATGCGTTGGACGACGCAGACGGGAGAGCCATCATCCGGGAACTCGACGAGCCACGTACGGCCAGCGAACTCTCGGACGTTTGCGATATCCCGTTGTCGACAACGTATCGGAAACTCGATCTCCTGACCGAGGCGGATCTGCTCGAGGAGGGGACCGAAATCCGCTCCGACGGCCACCACACGACCACCTACGCGGTGGCGTTCGAGGAGGTCCGCATCGCGCTCACTGAGTCCAGAAATCTCGACGTCGAGGTCGTCAAAACGGATCAGGAACCCGAGGACCGGCTCGCTGACATCTGGACTGCCGTACGGGAGGAAACATAATGGTACACGCAGAAATCTCCGCGAGTGTCGCAACAGGTATCGTCGCGGTGAAGACCGGAATTCTCGTCCTCGGTGGACTCATTACGTACTTCTCGGTGAAGGCCTATCGGAACACCGGTGCCCGGGCGTTGCGGGCGCTCGCAATCGGGTTCGGAATCATCACGCTTGGGTCCCTGCTCGGTGGGACGTTCGACTTCATTCTCGGCGTCGACATCACGACCGGCGTTCTCATCGACGCCGCGCTCACCTTCGTTGGATTCGCCGTCATCACCTACTCGCTGTACGCGGAGTAAACTCCTGCCCACGCCGCCCTGTTGTATTGTCCACAGTTTGCAAAACTATTTTATCCACAGAGCGCGTATAGTGGCGTGATGAGTGAAGCAAGTTCGGACGACGAAATCGACGAGATCAGAGCACAGAAACGCGAGGAGCTGGCGTCGCAGCTCGACGACAGTGAGGAGCAGCCAGATGAGGCGGTCCCGTCGGAACCCATCTATGTGAACGGCGCGTCGGAGTTCGATGAGACTCTCTCGTCGTACGACGTGGTCCTCGTCGATTTCCACGCGGAATGGTGTGGGCCGTGCAAGATGCTCGAACCGATCGTCGCGTCGCTGGCTGAGACCACCGACGCCGCCGTGGCCAAGGTCGACATCGACCAGAATCAGCCACTCGCACAGCGATTCCAGGTCCGCAGCGTGCCGACGCTACTGCTGTTCAGCGACGGCGAGGCAGTCGAACAGATCGTCGGCGTCCGCGACGAGTCCACGTACCGGTCGCTGATCGAGCAGTACCTGTAACCCGACGAGGTTCTCACTGTCCGACTCGGTTGTACGCGCTCCGCTTGAGGTTTCGCCACTCTCACACTTATACGCCACATCTACCTCACCATCCGCCCACCCAGACGCCGCGCCCATTCCACTTCCAACCCAATCGCGGCTACGCCAACAGCGGGGTCGCGCTTTTCAGCCACCGTATCGAAGACCCGATATGAACGGTGCTCCGACCGAGGACGACGTGGTCGAAGCGGTCCACGTCGTCGCCGATGACATCGGCTCGATGGAGATCCGGGGGGCGGCGACCATCGCCGACGCCGCCGCGCGGGCACTCGGCGTCCAGGCTGCCGAGAGCGAGGCTGAGGATCCCGCGTCGTTCCGTGCGCAACTCCGCGCCGCCGCCCGTGTCCTCCACGACACCCGACCGACGGCCGTGAGCCTCCCGAACGCGCTCCGGTACGTCTTCCGCGACGTCGAGGGGACGACGGTCGAGGAACTCCGTTCGAGCGTCCGCGAGAGCGTCGCGGAGTTCTGTGACCGACTCGACACGGCCCAAAACGACCTCGGTCGGGTCGGCGCGAACCGCCTCCGTGACGGCGACACGGTGATGACTCACTGCCACTCGACGGACGTGCTCGCCTGTGTCGAAACCGCCGTCGAACAGGGCAAGTCGCTGTCTGCGTACGTCAAGGAGACCAGACCCCGGAACCAGGGTCACATCACCGCCGACACGCTCGAGGACCTGGGCGTCGACGTGACGCTCATCGTCGACTCCGCGGCGCGGCGCTACCTCCACGACGTCGATCACGTCCTGGTCGGTGCCGACAGCATCGCCGCCGACGGCTCGGTGATCAACAAGATCGGCACGAGCGGCCTCGCGGTCAATGCCCGTGATCGCGGGACGCCGATCGTCTGTGCCGCACAGACGATCAAACTCCATCCTGGAACGCTCACCGGCCACACCGTCGACATCGAGATGCGCGCGGAGTCGGAGGTGATCGACCCTGAGACGGCGTCTGAGATCGGCGATCCGACGGTCCTGAATCCAGCGTTCGACGTGACGCCGCCACGCTATGTCGACGCGATCATCACCGAACGCGGGCAGTATCCGCCCGAGAGCGTCGTCACGCTGATGCGCAAACTGTTCGGTGAGGGCTCGGATCATCCCTGGGAAGCGTGACGGTCGCGGCGCCGCTCCACCACAGAAAGGTTTTATCTGCGCGTCGGTCATCTCGCGTCGATGGCGACTTCCCAACACCTGTCCCCGAAGCTCGTCGTCGGCGTCGGATCGCTTCTCCTCGCGCTCGGGGCGACGTGGGCGACCGCGCGGACGTCGGGCTACCCGGACCGGCACGCCCTCCGCTCGTGGCCTGCGGTACTCGCCGGTCGACTCCGCCGCGAACTGCCACGCCGCAACTCGCTGACGGCCGCGTGGGGGGCACTCGCGGGGTGGTCCCTCCTCGTCTCGGCATTTCACTTCGGTGGGGTGCTCTACAACGTCTACACGGTGATCCCGTGGTGGGATTTCCTGACGCACGCGATGGGTGGACTCGGCGTCGCCGCGCTCCTCGGCCTCACGTTTCGGCAGTCGACGCTTCGCGCGCCGCTCTGGGTCGTTCCGGCCGTTCTGGCGATTGGTTCGGGCTTCGAGGTCTACGAGTTCGTTTTCAAGCGTTTCTGGCATCACTGGACGCTCGGGTTCTACATCGAAGACACGCTCATCGACCTCGTGATCAACACGAGCGGGGCGGTCGTGTTCGCGCTCGTGACGATAGCTTACCGACGCCGCTTCGCCAGTCCCGTGCCGGCCGCTGCTGACAATCCCGTCGTCGTGGCCGACGGTGACGGCGACCCCACCGGCGGTGACGGTGTTCCCGTGGACGAGGAGAGTGCCCCCACCGGCGGGAAAGGTAATCTCTCCGACGCAGACCCGCAGTCCACGGAGACGGATGATCGGGACCGCCCGCAGTGACGACCTTCGCGAATCAAAAATGAAACTCCCGTCCGCGCCGAACCGTCGGCGACGACGCCTTCGCTTCAGATTTATCTTGGCGTCTCGGTGCCCCACTCGTCTATCGCTGTCGCGAGCGCGGGACTCTCTTCGGCCTTCGATTCGAGCGAGACGCCCGCCGCGTAGGCGTCGACGGCCGCCCGAAGCGCCTTCGCGCCCTCGTGAGTCCCGTCGGGGTGGCCGTGGATCCCCCCACCAGCCTGAACGCAGACGTTCGTCCCCGTCGCGTCGAGCAGGTCCGGGACCAGACCGGGGTGGAGGCCGCCGGAGGCCACCGGCAGCACGTCGTTCAATCCGTAGAGGTCGTCACGTAGCCAGGCGTTGATGCCGACGGTGTCCTCGTTAGCGAGTTTGCCGAGTCCCACGGTACCGGTGTGCAGTTGATCCACGCCGACGAGACGAGCAATCTGGGCGAGCACGCGCATCGAGACGCCGTGGTGCGAGAGTCGGTCGAAGGCGGCGTGCATCGCCCGGTGGGCGTGAATCGCGAGTCCCAGTTCTTCGCACCGCTCGCGGACGGCCTGCACTGCGGCCCAGCCGGTGGTGATCACGTCGACCATCACGTACTCACAGCCCTCGCTGGCGACCTGATCGACGCGTTCGAGCATCTCGTTGGTACCCGCGGTGACGTTGATGAGATAGGATTTGGGTTCGCCAATCTCCTCGGCAGCGCGGTCGCGCTGTGCGAGGCTCTCCACCAGACGGTCGTGGAAGGGGTTGAACGCCTGATCGGTGAGGTTTTCGTCGTCCTTCAGGAGATCGACGCCGCCCGTCCAGGCTTCGTAGCCGACTTCAGCGTGGGTCTCCGTCGAGAGGCCGACTTTCGGCTTCGGAACCGTCGCCAGAATGGGCCGGCCCTCGACGCCGAAGAGCTCCCCGCGCACGTCGGAACCGAACTGTGGACCCAGAAACGAAGTCGTCAGCCCTTCCGGCCACTCACAGTCCGCCAGCCGGATCGAGTCGACCGCTTTCATCCCCAGTATGTTCCCCGCGATACACGAGAGGATCTGCGGCATACTCCCGGGTTCGAACAGTCCCTCGGGGTAGGCGATCTTGATCTCGATTCCGTCGGCGTCGGCACTCTCGGGCGAGTCGTCGGAGATTGCGAACGCCGTCGCGCCCATATCGGTGAACCCCTCCCCGGTCGGAAGCGCGGCCCACGTCCCGTTCGACGATTCGGAAGCGACCCTGGAGGCAGCGTCCTCGACACTCATCCCCGCGGCCGGATCGATCCGGAAGGTGCAGACGAGGTCGGCGTCTGCCGGGTCGTACGACAGGTCGATGAAGTCCTCGTAGGTGATCCCAGCCATACCGTATTCGTTCACGCCGTGGGCTGATAAATACAGACGCCGGGTGGAGTCGCGCGCAGCCGTCTCGGCGTTTCGGACGGCCTCCGCGTATGTCGGACAACCCGGCTACGTCGGATGTCGTTCAGCGGATCCCGAACGAGATCCGCCGAGATCCTGTCGTACCGACTCGAAGATCGACACCTCGGCGTCGAGCGTTCCCGCGAGGGCGTCGCCGGCCCCCAGCAGCCACGCCGCGCGCTCGACGTGCGACTCGACGTCGCCGGGACCGATCCGGTACCGTTCGACCAGCGTCTCGATGCTCGCTCCCTCGCTCCACTCCCGCAGGATGCGCGCGAGTTTGACCGCACAGAGCCACTCCTCGAAGTCCGCAACCTCGTCGGGATCGGTCGCGAACTCCGCGGCGTGACGCGTCGCGTACCGGTAGATCTCGGCGCGCTCGCGGCTGCCGAGATACGTGCCCCGCATATCGGGCGTCCCGCAGACGACGCCCAGCGCGGTGAGCGGGGTGACGTCCCCGTCCGGCATCGACTCGATCGTCCGGATCCCAGCCAGCAACCGTGCGCCCGTCTCCGGGCGGACGTACTGCTTGGAAACCGTCTCGCCGAGGGCAGTCGCCGCGAGCGCGTCGCCCCCGGCGTCGAGCCTCCCCGCCGATGCCGAGTCGGAGGGTTCCTCGCCACTGGGGTCCACATCCAGGAGTTCCATCTCGGCCAGTTGCTCGACGACGCTGCCGAGTAACCCCGACAGGTCGACGTCGGGAGACTGATGCGCGAAGAACGTCGCGTCCAGGAGATCGAGTACCTCGGAAGCCGAATCCGCGAAGCCGGAGGCGACGATCGAGAGGACGTGCGTCCGGAGCGCGTTGCGGGCGGTCAGTTGTGACTCGACGGCCTCGGGGCCGGCCTTGACGTAGCGGGCTTGGATCTCTTCGGCCGTGTGTTCGTCGCCGACGAGGATCGCCTCGCCGTAGGGATCCAGGTGCGGGCGGCCGGCACGGCCACACATCTGGTGGACTTCCAGCGTCGAGAGCCACGACATCTCCTCGCCGGTGTAGCGCTTCAGATCGCGGACGACGACCCTGCGTGCGGGGACGTTCACGCCCGCCGCCAACGTCGGCGTCGCACAGATCACCTGCAGCGAGCGGTCGCGGAACGCCGACTCGACCAGCGTACGGTGCTCGCTCACGAGGCCGGCGTGGTGAAAGCCCACGCCGGACTCGACCGCGGCGGCCAGTTGTCGTCCGGTCTCGGTTCCGCCGGCCTCGCGAACGGCCTCGGCGACGTCGGGGGCGTTTCCGTCGGCCGTCCGGGCCAGGCGCGCCGCCAACGACTCGGCCTCGCGCCGCGAGCGGACGAAGGCGAGACACTGCCCGCCGCCGTCGATGACGTCGTCCACGAGCGCGGCGGTCACCTCTGTCTCTCGCTCCTCGTCCGGTCCGACGGGGCCGACGTCAACCGAGAGGACGGTACCGTCGTCGAATTCGACGCGTTCGTCGGTGTGGACACCCGTACGGAGGTCTACCGGTCGCCAGGTCGATTCTACCAACTCCGCGTCGAGCCACGCCGCGACGTCGCCGGGGTTGTCGATGGTCGCCGACAGCGCGACGATCTGGACACCGGGCGCGCGGCGCTGGAGGGTCGCGAGCGTGACTTCGAGCGTGGGGCCGCGCCGCGGCCGACCGAGGAGGTGGACCTCGTCGACCACGACACAGGCGAGGTCTGCGACCCACGACGCCCCGTTCCTGATAGCAGAGTCGACCTTCTCGGCGGTCGCGACGACGACGTCCTCGTCGCCCAGTTCCTCCGCTGGTGAGTCGAAGTCACCCGTCGAGATGCCGACGCTGACGCCGGGCAGTTCGGCGAAGGACTCGTACTTTTCACGGGCGAGCGCGCGAAGCGGAACGATGTACAGCGCCGGCCCGTCGGCGGTCAGCATCGCCAACTCGGCGATCAGGGTTTTGCCTGACGCCGTCGGAATCGCGGCGACGACGTTCTCGCCGTCTGTCACCCCCGCTTGGACGGCCGCGGCCTGTGGCGGATACAGTTCGTCGATCCCCGACGCGCGGTACTGCTCACGGATGGCCGCAGAGACGGGGAGGTCCCGGACGTACACAGTCGACGATGAGGCGGTCTCGTATAAAAACTCGCGGCGGGTTCGAGGCGATGCGTTATGTACGGAGACGGGACCAGCCACGCTGTGACCTAAGTGATGCCTCGCGTCGGGGTCGCGGGTGCCGACTGTTCGGCACGACCGGCGCGGGGGACGCACGCGGGTGCCGACTGTTCGCCACTCTCTGTTCCGACCCGTAGGGTCCACCAGCCGTTGGCTCACCGGGGAAATCGCTGTTCGAGCAGCGTCGTCAGCAG
>NZ_JBDGQZ010000014.1:0-12887 GCF_042218505.1 Halobellus sp. | reverse complement strand
CTCGCAGTGAGAAGTCACTGAATCGGTGGTTTGTTAAAAAGAGAAGGACGTCGCTAGTCGCCTTGTGTTTGAATAAAGTCGGATCTGAAGGGGGTATTGAAAGAGAAATAGCCACTCCAGACAAGTTCGTACTATCCGTCTCGCGGTTCATATACCGTTTCACGGACCACTACTATAAAAACATTTTATACGATTAGGGATCTGTTTATATAGTCTGTCAGCAAGGGCCGTGCTGCGGGCTCTTGTCCGGGAGTGTCGTCGGTTATGCGGACTCAAGATCCTCCTCACTATCCCCTGCAAGCCGTTAAGTGACTATGCTTACGTCTGCCGGGCTATGAGCGATGGCGAGTACTGCTTATGACTGACGGGTGAGTTGGATAGTGGTTGCGGCGATGTCTTCGACGGTTGCACGCCAACCGCCGACGGTAATTTCGCCCTCCTCCGTCGCCAGTGTGAGCGATGCAATCGTCGGAGGTGCGACGTGGTAGTTCGTGTTGACCGGCCCACGCAGTTCGTAGTCAACGATATGGCCCGTCCAAGTTCCCTCCCGCTGGATGTCCGTACGATGCCCAGCGACCGTTGCGACTAGTGTCTCGCCGGCATCGATGGTATCCTGATAATCAATGAGAACGCGCCGGGGATCGAGATAACATCGAGGGAGCGAGACACCGTCCTGGACCTGTGCAGAGGCCGTCCAGATCGTCTCCGTATAATCCTGAAGCAAAAGAACGAGCGTCGCTTCTTGGGTGATAAGATACGATCGCGACTCCTTGCGGGGGTGGTCACTTGCGTAGATGCCGTATGCACGATCGGCGGCAACGAACGTATCTGCCATTGCTCGGAAGCGGACCGGGAGCCCGTCTGGAAAGCTCAGGTCCGGCGGGTCCTGCGTGCCGCTGAGTAGGAGTCGGACGGTAACGCCGCGGTCGACAGCAGCGGTAACCTCGTCCGCTATTTCCTGGTATATTTCGACTGGTACGGAAACCGTGAGCCAACACTCGGCGGTTTCGATGGCCTGTCGGATGTGTCTGAGTGCCGTTTCCTGCCGACCAACCATCGTCACATAGCCCTCAGTTTCGGCATCCGTTTCCTGATACATCGCCTCCAGTCTTCTGCTGACAGCGTCGATGCGCTGGCTGATATCGTCAATACGGCGATGTTTCAGGTCTTCAAGCACGGTCTCCGGTGACGGTGCTGTAATCAATTTCCCCTGGCCGTGAGACCGGACCTCGATGAGTCCCATTTCGGCGAGGTCATCAATGACGTCATAGATCCGGCCCTGAGGGACGCCCGAAATATCGACCAAATCCGTCGGCTGGGCCTCACCCGCGTGTACGGCCGCGATATACGTCTCCGATTGGTATTTTGTGAGGCCGAGATCCTGAAGTTGGCTGGTGAGTTCCCGGTCGGTCATAGATTCTCGTTCAATATCGTCACAGTCTTGAAACTGAAGGATCGATCCGCGAAATCACGTAATCCTACAAACCGCCCGTGGATATTTAAAACCACGTACTGTGGTTGTGTTATGTCCAATCTCGCATCACCGCCGGCAGCCGACTTTGACAGTGCCGATGTTCTTTTGTCTCCTCCCGAGACTGGTCAGGGTCACTGGGTTGGAGCGCCGTGTGTACACCGCTACGAGGGAAGTGTCTATTTGGCTGCTCGCTGGCGCACTCCCGATGAACGCGGATATCAGTTATCCATCTATGAACGTAGTGATAGCGCCGACCAGTTTACCGAGGTTACAACGCTTACTGCCGATGAGTTAGATGTCGTAAGTATTGAGCGGGCCGCGCTGTGTACACACCCGCGTACCGGGGCACTCCAGTGTTATCTCCCGGTTGATCGCGGCGGCAACGACTGGGTGATCCAGAAACTCGCGGATGTCGATTCCCCAGCAGCGCTACGACCCGAGACCGCACGTACAGTATTGGCGCCCGAGCCGCAGGGATCGGACGCAGGTACGGTGAAGGATCCTGTCGTGGCCATTGTCGGTGGGCGGTATTATATGTACTACGCGGGGTTTGATGGTGTATCCGAGCAGGCTCACCTCGCCACCAGTGTCGACGGCGAAACGTGGACCAAACATCCGAACAATCCACTGCTCGGCCGGGGATATTGGCACGACCACCACGTCCGAGTGTCGACAGTCGTGCCGTCACCGGATGCCCCAGCCTGGTTGGTTTTTTACGGTGGGAGCGGGGTGACGGACGAAGGCCGGACCTGGAACCTCCGAACCGGTGTTGCAGTGTCACCGGATCTTGAGCGAATAACCGACACGTCACCGAACGGGCCGTATTATGTCGCGCCGACTGCCGACCGGATGACTGGGGTATCAACGTTCGCAACGTGCCGATATCTTGATATCCTCAGGTATAACGACCGCTGGGAACTGTTCGCTGAGGTTGCTCGCGAAGACGGATCGTTCGAGTTGCGGCATATAACAGTCCACCCATCGCAGGACCTCCCTCCCTATCGTGGCTGACACAGAGTGCAGCGGAGAAATACTCAAGTACGGTTCCGTTTCCAGAAACAGTGCGCGAAGTTAGACGATGTGACTAGTGTCGAAACGGGGTCTGATCACCCGTGAAGGGATCGAAGCGCCTCGAAACAGGCACCGACAGGGTGATACCCCGGTTCGACGGCCGGGCTTTCGCTGGTCGGATACGGACTCCCTCCACGGGAAACACGTTCGTACCAGTTGCCTTCCGGAGCAGTGAGGGTCGATTCGGCGTACCGCCAGAACCGATCGTAGTCGGCAAGGTATGTATCGTTATTTAACCGCTCGTACAGCGCGGCGGCGGCACCGATAGCTTCGGCGACCGGCCATCCGTATTTGTCATCGACAACCGGATCGCCGTCGTCGTCCAGGGTGTAGTAGAACCCGCCGTGGGTGTCATCCCAGCCAGTCTCAACAGCGTACTCGTACAGGGCTTTGGCCCGTGGAAGGAGCCAGTCCGGTGGATCCTCACGATGGCGGTGCAGGATGGCGAGAAGTTTCGCCCATTCGGTGTGGTGGCCTGGCTGATACCCCCACGGTCGGAACTGATCGGCCGGCGTCTGACGGTTGTACTCGAAGTCGTGCTCCCAGTTGACGGTGTAATGTTCCCAAATCCGGCCGTCCGTCTCATCCGCGAGGTCAACACACAGTCGCCGGGCCAGACATATGGCACGTTCTAACAGGGAGGTGTCACCTGTAGCCTCGTACGCCGCCAATAGCGCTTCACAGGCGTGCATATTTGCGTTCTGACCCCGGTATGACGACGGATCAGCCCACGCCGGGTCGAACTCGCTGCGGTAGAGTCCAACGGCTGGCTCGTAGAATCGGCTCCGCAGAATGCGCTCGGCGATGGTAAAGCCGTCGTGAGCAGCAGGGATCTGAGTCTGCTTCCCCCGGGCAAAGGCCAATACCACGAACGCGTGGGCATAGCAGACGCGACGGGAATCGACCGGCTCGCGCCCCCGGAGTAGCCAGTGGAACCCGTCCGCCTCGGCATCGTAAAAATCCGTCCGGAGAATGTCGACGCCACGCCGGATCTGTTCCAGAAGATCATCACGCGCCAGTATAGTCGCTCCATTATCAATCCACCCACGCTCGAAGAGGTGGAGTGCCCGCCAAAAGTTCGTAACAAAGCGGGCAGTCGCAACGATGTGTTTCGCATCGGGGTCATACACCTCGCCGGTCTCAGCGTCTAATTGAGCGATGAACCCACCGTGCTCACGGTCGAGGCAGGTTGGGTAGTAAAATTCCACCACATCAGTCATATGATCGACGAGCCACTCCCGGCTACGATACTCAGTCATCGGCTTCATCACCACCGCCAAGCGGTGTGTTCCCGACCCGGTTCGCTGCAGTGTCGATAACCGTTCGGACTGCAGCGTTCTCGAAGAGGTCGGTCGAGCGCGTCGCTGTCGGCTGCCCACCGTTCGGATGGAGACCGGTACTGGCCCGGAGGATTGCAAACGGTGCACTCGCAGCCCACGCCTGCGGAGTACATGCCGCGGGGTATGGCGTGGGCAAGTGATCACGTCCGAATCCACAGTACAGCTCCGGAAGGCGGTGGTTTTGGAAGTTCGTCGCGGCCTCCAAGACGTAGCCTCCAAGGCGCTCTGCAGCCGCGTCGTACCCATAGTTCGCTAACCCGAGTGTCGTGAGGGCAGTGTCGTGAGGCCAGACTCCTCCCACGTGGTACGATACCGGACTGTACCCGATGTCCGCTGCGCTCGTCGTACGGACGCCCCAACCACCAGTTAGCGCCTCGGACAGCAGCGTATCGACGACGGTCGCGGCTCGTGCGTCGGGAATGAGCCCGGTCCACAGGCAGTGCCCGATGTTGGACGCGACCCCATCAACGATGGTTCCGTCGGCCTGTTTCGCGACCGCATAGAAGGATCGATCGGGAAGCCAAAACTCCGAGTCAAACGCAGCTTCGATATCGGCAACCCGGCTTCGGTAGGTCTCCGGAGAGTGAGTTGATAACCCCTCCTGACTGCTGTCGCTGATCTCTGCAAGAAGGCTCGCCCCCGCGGACAGTGACGCTGCGGCATAGCCCTGCACTTCCGCGACGGCCAGCGGACGGTCAGCCGGCGTCCCGTCGGCGTACCGAATGCTGTCGGCTGTGTCCTTCCACGCCTTATGAGTCAAGCCGTGGTCGGAATCGTCGTAATAAATGAACGGGTCGGTAGGTCCGTCTCGACTCGCTTGATACACCCATTCGACGGTTTCCGCCAGCGCGTCAGCGAGGTCGGCCGCAAGCGATAGATCACCCTTCCAGCGACAAGTCTCGGCGAGCAGGAGAATCCAAAGCGGCGTGGCGTCGACCGTGCCATAATACGGTGTATGCGGAATATACCCTCGCTTCGCTAATTCGCCGTGGCGCTGTTCGTGAAAGATCTTTCCAGGCGCCTCTTCTGTCATCGGATTAGTGGTTTCGCCACGGTGGGAGGCAAGGTACCGTAGGGTTCCCTCAGCCAACTCCGGGGCGACCGGCAGTGCTTGATACGCCGTGATGAGCGCATCGCGTCCGAATGGAGTCACAAACCACGGGGTCCCTGCTAACGGGACGGGGCCAACGGCAGTTTCGGTCGTTAGGGCGACCAAGTCCTCTGCCGCCTGTTCCAATACCATCCCGTGTGTATCATCCGAAGCCGGCAACGTGGGAATTGAAACGGGACGCCGCTGTCTGCGGGACGGAGCGTCGTGGGGGCTTGCTCCGTCGATACCGACAGCAACGGAGACGCTAGTTTCTCCCTGCGGGGGAACAGCAACGGAGAGAGTAGCCCGCGAACGGGTGAGTTCGTCAGGTGACGGCGTGAACGAAACCCGCGTCTCATACGTCGTCTCTCCACCCGTGTGGTCATACGTGTACCGTGACAGGATCTCGTCACCATCGACTGTCGTATCGATGTGACGGTCAACATCGCTCTCAAAGCCCCGTACCTCGAACAAATCCGCGAAGTCCACATCCAGCGTTGCAGTCAACTCAACCGTCTGGGTGGTGGTGTGGTGGTTACTCACGGTCAGGGTCTGTATGCACCCATACCCTTCCGAGATCCCGGTCTCCCGCGTGATGACAATGGGGGTGTGTTTCGGGGCGGTCTCACCGGAGATATCGTTTATTTCGGTTCCGGCTGGAGCCAACAACTCACGCATCGCGGCCGGGGATTCGAGCACCGAACGTAGCGATCGAAATCGGTCGTCAGTGATCGTCCAGTCAAGTTGGGACAAGTACCGCGTATCACGGTGGTAAAGCCCACCGACATCATCAGCCGTCGTTCGAATCTGCTCGCCGTCGGGTACGACAAAATAGGTGTACCCGTCGACCAGCGTCTTCAGTGGCATTGCTCAGTGACACCCTCCGAACGGACTTCGGTCGACGCTCCATCCCCGGCGATGCATACTGATACCTGTATAATGCGACGGAATAACCTTTGCGGTGATAACAACAACTCAGAGGAGTTGTTCACCGGAAGATTTAATTCATATCTCTAATTATTGTTCAATATGGTTGATCGTACCAGGGACGGTTACACGGCCGACGTCGGGCTGACGCGGCGGCGACTCCTCCAAGTCGGCGGTGCAGTATCCGCTGCCGGACTTGCGGGTTGTAGCGGCGACATCGGTGGCGGTGGGAGCGGCGGTAACGGGAGCGGTAACGGTGGCGGAAGCGCGAGCGAGATCGACTACTGGAACATCCACAACGGCGACGACTTCCGGCAGCCGATCAACGGAATCGTCAGTTCGTTTGAGGAGGAATCCGGAGCAACAGTCAACACTCGATACATCGATAACGATTCCATCGCGGAGCAGATCTCAAGTGCAGTGGCATCCGATACGCTACCGAATGTCGGGCTGTTGGCAATTCAGACGATCCAGCGACTGGGCGCCGACGGCACACTTTCACCCGACAGCACCACCGCAGTAATCGAGGAAATCGGCGAGGATGATTTCCGTGACGGCCCACTACAGTTTATGAACTCAGGCGACGGTGGGTACTACGGCGTTCCGGCCGACGCGTGGGTCCAAGGCATCTGGTACCGGCAGAGTGCCTTCGAGGAAGCTGGACTGGATGCACCCGTTACCTGGGATGCGATCCTGGAAGCGGCCGAAACGTTCCACGACCCGGACAACGATACCTTCGGGATCGGCTTCGGCACACAGGTCGACGCCTACGCCAGACAGTGCTTCACGCAGTTCGCCCGGTCGAACGGCGCTCGGGTACTGGACGCCGACGCGAATGTCGTCTTCGATTCCGACGCGATGATCGAGACACTGGAGTTCTATCAACAGCTTGGGCAGTACACCCCGGGATCAGTCACGTTCGACGATACGCGGAACCTCTACGCCAACGAGCAGGAACATATGTTCCTGTACTCGTCGTATCTCCTTCCGACGCTTCTCGACGAACAGGGCGAGGAGATGGTCGCCGACACCGGATTAGCCCCAGCGACCGAAAACACCCGACGGAGTACGTACGGCCAGGTGCTCGGACATACCATCTTCGACGCCGACGATGCAGGCCTATCGGCCTCGAAGGACCTGATCAATCATATTATGACCGGGGATCAGTACGTAGATTGGGTTCACACCAACCCCGGTGGGACGATGCCGGTCCGGCAGTCGACAGCGGAGAGTGAGGATTATCGGAGCAACGAGGTCATCTCAGCGTGGGGCGAAACGATCGGTCAGATATCCTCTGCACTGGGGAATATGGAACGGTTCGACGTCGTCGATGGGACCCTCCTCCCCGAGTTCGGGCAGATTTCGAGTCAGTCGCTGGTCTCCGAAGCGGTCAATCGAGTGGTCATCAACGGGGACGATCCGGAAACAGTCGCGACCGAACAGGCCGAAGAAATGCGCAACGTCCTGTCGTAATGTCCGTCGGGAGCCGTCTCGCCACGGCCACCGGCGTCGACCAGTATCTCGAATCACCCGCCCAGCGCCGTGAAACGCTCCTCGGGATCGCTCTCATTCTCCCGTCAGTACTCCTGATCGGGAGCGTGATTCTCTATCCGATCGTCTACAACGTGTACCTCAGTTTCACCGAGGTGCCGTTGAATCCCGATCAGGTCCCGACTTGGGTTGGCCTGGAAAACTACCTTTCATTACTGACATCTGCCCGGTTCTGGCAGGCCTTCCGAACAACCATCGTGTTTACTGCCGGGAGCACGGTCGCCTCCACTATTCTAGGACTGGCAGTAGCGCTGCTGTTCGACCGACAATTCCGTGGCCAGCGGCTCGCTCGTGGCCTCGTCTTGCTCCCTCACGTCACCCCGATCATCGCGGTAGCATTCGTCTGGCAGTTTATGCTCAGCCCGCTTTGGGGAGCGATTCCGAACCAGTTGGCACAGTGGGGGCTATACAGTTCACAGACGGGCCTGCTCACCCAGAGCAGCACTGCTCTCCCGACGGTGATTGTATTCTCGGCGTGGCGGAACTTCCCGTTTGCTTTCCTGTTGTTTTTAGCTCGCCTACAAGCCATTCCGGAGTCTATGTACGAGGCGGCACAGATCGACGGTGCGGGACCGGTTCCACAGTTCAAGGATATCACGCTCCCGGAGTTGAAGGGAACTATCGCCATCGTCGTCCTTCTGCGGTCGATCTGGGAGTTCAACGCTTTCGCTCAGGTGTGGTTGCTCACAAGACAGGTGCTGACGCTTCCGATCTTCGCCTACCAGACGGCATTCGCCAACTTTGAGCAGGGGTTGGGCGCCGCCATCTCACTGCTGTTGTTTATTATTCAAGCGATGTTCGTCGTCGGCTTCGTCACGTTGTTCGGGGAGGACAAGGTATGATTTTGGAGATCGCAGCACAGGCACGGTCCAGTCTTCGAGTGCTACAGACGGGCTATCGAAACGATAGTTGGCTTGGCAGGCTGGGGTTCTACGTCGCCTTGGGGCTGACCCTGCTCGTCTCCCTGTTCCCGTTCTACGTGATGCTCGTGACGAGCCTCACCCCCGACGCGGCTATTTATTCCGAGGACCCATCGTTGCTGCCCGGGGCGGTGACGCTGTCGCAGTATACCGTACTGTTCGGCTCCGAAACCTTCGCATTCACTGCATACTTCTTGAACAGCGCAATCGTTGCCACCGTTACGGCGTCGTTCTCGTTGGTGGTCGGAGTCGTCGGAGCCTACAGCTTTACCCGGCTCGAGTTTCCCGGTAATGGACTGGTTCGACGAGGTGTCGTCGTCGTGTATATGTTGTCGGCCATTACCGTCATCGTCCCATTGTTTCAACTCATCACCGCGTTGGGGTTGGTCGACACGCGGCTCAGCCTCTTTATTACCTACACCGTGAGCACGCTTCCACTGACACTATATATGCTCTGGAACTACTTCGAGAGCCTGCCGGTCGAGATCGAGGAAGCGGCCCTGTTGGACGGGTACTCCCGGGTAGAAACTATTTTCCGGGTGGTCGTTCCGCTAAGTCTACCAGTACTGGTTGCAGCATTCCTCTTTGCGTTCAAAATCGCCTGGAACGAGTACATCTTCGCCTCGGTGTTTCTGAAGTCACAGGCCAAGCTGACGCTTCCGATCGGCATTGAGCAGATGAACGCAAACTTCCAGAACGTGTGGGGACAGATTATGGCAGCCTCGTTCCTCACCACGCTCCCAATCATCATTATGTTCCTGTACTTAGAGCAGTATATGATCGAAGGGCTCACTGCCGGCGCCGTGGAGGGCTGAAATGTCAGAGCACCCACCGCAGCACGAGGGGAGGATGGACGCCGACTCGTCAGCCGATCCTTCCGTGAGAACCGAAACGGACGACGTCGAAGCCGAGGTGGCGAGTACCGGAGTCAGGCTGGTTGAGTTGACGAAGCATTACAACGAAACCGTCGCCGTCGACGGGATTGACCTCGAGGTTGAGCCGGGAGAACTCCTCGTCCTGCTTGGCCCGTCCGGGTGTGGAAAGACCACCACATTACGGATGATCGCAGGGTTGGAGACGATCAGTACTGGCCGTGTCAACATCGGCGGCGCAGACATCTCACAAACCACGCCACAGGAACGGGACGTCGCGATGGTGTTTCAGAACTATGCGCTCTATCCACACAAGACCGTCCGCGGGAACATCGCATTTCCGCTGCATAAACTCGATCTCACTAACACCGAAATCGGCGATCGTGTCAGTTCAACAGCATCGTTACTGGATATCGATGACCTGCTTGATAAGCAGCCGGCAGCACTCAGCGGGGGGCAGCGCCAGCGGGTGGCCGTCGGGCGAGCGCTTGCGCGCCGTCCTGCCGTGCTCCTGATGGATGAGCCACTATCGAACCTGGATGCCAAGCTCCGGGTGAACACCCGATCCGAGCTCCGTGATCTTCAACAACGGCTTGGAATCACCACAGTATACGTCACACACGATCAGGAGGAGGCGATGAGTTTGGCGGATCGGATCGCTATTATGAACCGCGGTTCGGTGGAACAAGTCGGCACGCCACAGGAGGTCTACCAGCAGCCGACCTCCGAGTTCGTCGCCTCGTTCCTCGGGGATCCATCTATGAATATTTTCGACGTAGATGCCGTCTCCGCGCCCGTCGTGTCAGCGTTGGCTGCTGGTGCACCCGCCAGAACCGCCCGCGTCGGCATCCGGCCCGAGGACGGCTACCTCGTCGGTGGCGATGGGCGATCACGTGCCCCTGATGTGACACTCACGGATTCCGTAACTTGCTCAGTTACCGTAGTTGAGCCGATCGGTCGGGCATACGAGGTCACACTCACTTCCGGTGCGAAACAGTTCATCATCCGGGTCCGCGACCGGCCTGCGTGGCTCAAGAAAGACGAATCAGTGAGCGTCGCGTTCGACACCACCGCGATCACACACTTCGGCCCTGATGGACGGAGGATCGTCGATGGTTGAACTCAAACTGGACCACGTCACGAAGCGCTATGATGACGCCCAAGAAACTGAAACGGCTGTCAACGAGTTGTCACTGACAGCCGAAGACGAACTCGTTGTCCTGCTGGGACCCTCCGGCTGTGGAAAAACCACGACACTCCGGATGATAGCAGGGCTGGAGTCGGTGACGGACGGCCGCATTTCCATTGACGGTCGAGATATCACCTCGCTGCATCCCAGTAATCGTTCTATCGCGATGGTGTTCCAGGACTACGGGTTGTACACGACGATGTCTGTCGGCGAGAACATTGGGTACGGTCTCAAGCACTCGACCGACCTTCCGGCAGCTGAACGCCGGGCGCGAGTCGAAGAGGTGGCCTCGATGTTCGACATCGAGGAGCTGCTTGATCGCGAGGTGACCGAACTCTCCGGCGGTCAAAAACAGCGTGTAGCGCTCGGTCGAGCGATGATCCGTGATCCAGATGTGTTCCTTCTGGACGAGCCGCTTGCAAGCCTCGACGCAAAACTGCGCTCGGAGATGCGAACGGAGCTTCAGCAGCTCCAAGCCGAGATGGACATTACGACGGTATACGTTACGCACGATCAAAAAGAGGCAATGACGATGGCCGACCGGATTGCTATCCTCAACGACGGTGTTATACAGCAGGCCGCCCCCCCAGAGGAGATCTATGACGACCCCGCGAACCGCTTCGTTGCGGATTTCCTCGGTAACCCCCCGATGAACCAACTCCCTGCGGTCGTGGAACCGGCAGGCTCGGAAACGTACGCATTCCGTTATCAGGGGGAGCACAGCAACATCGTATTAGCGACCGTCCCTCAAACGAGGGCTGACGTGTCGGGTGGTGATACGGTTGTTGTCGGATTACGCCCGGAGGCACTCGCGATCACACCACACCCGACCGACCGCAATGGGTTCGATGCAACGGTTGCAGTCACCGAGTATCAGGGGAACGATAATTTCGTTCACCTACAGATCGAAGAGCGGGAACTGACCGCGGTCGTACTACCGACAACCCAACCAGCACCGGGCGACCGTGTCAGGGTCAGTATCGAGCCCGAGGAAATCTACTTGTTCGATTCCGATACGGGGGAGACCATACGAAGCCCAAAACACCAAGATGAAAAGCCCTCCTACGACTCTGGGAGACCGATCTGATATATCGACTACCCCTGTGATAGAACGTGTTCGGCTCTATATTCGATCCTCCGCTCGCAGCGGGGGGTGATTAGTGATACGGTCCGGTATAGCTTCCCCGCCGAGTGCATCGCGGACACGCTGCGGGAAACACTACGTTATCGAAATTCGTCTGCTGTGATCGTCTCAAGATACTCGACGCTGACGTACTGGAATTTGATACGGCCGCTGAAGCCGTGTTGAGGGAGGAGCGTCTCGGCTGCCCGTCCCGCCGGTTTGTCGGTTGTCAAGAGAACAACGTGATCTGCTTGCCCAGTATCGAGTACCTGAGCAGCAAGCCCCACAAGTGCCGTGTCCGCTTTTTCTGTGATATCCTCGTCGCGGTCGGTCTCGTTGGCAATGAACCGCCGTGCGTCGTCCATCACGGTCGAGACGAGTGGATTGGTATAGTCGAGCTCGTCGGCGACGATGATCCACCCCTCCTCAAATCCATCGGGATAGGGAATGTTTCCTGAGGGATATTCGTCCGCTGCGGAATCTCCCCCGAGCTCCTCGTAGACGCGTTGGGGGACACGCAATGAGACACCTGCCTGTTGGAGTGCCCGACGGAGCCGTTGAAATTTGTCTCTGTCCGGCCCTCCACACCGTATGAAGACACCGGTATCGGCGATATAGACCGTCGTCATACAACCGCGTCGGCGTATTCGATGACAACTGGTTCCAACGCCTGGAGAATAATCTCGGCTTCAAGCGGTGAAAGGTCAAGTTCCCGGGCTGTAATCCGATGGTTGACCGTACCGTCGACGTACTCGTAGGCGTACTCGAGAGCGACAGCGAGACCATCAAGACCGTAACGCTCGATGTAGACGTCGATATCCTCGTCCTCGTCGCGGCGGGCGACAGCCGCAATAAGTGCCGGCGTGATCTTTTGGGTCTCGCCGTCCGTCGAGAGCGTGAGGTCAATCGACTCAGCATCGTATTCGTACGGTCGCTGATCACGGGTTTTCTCCACTAATCCAGCGGTTTCGAGGTTCTGCACATAGTCGTAGGCGGTCCCCTGTGGAATGCCGAGTTCATCAACGCTCTCGGAAACGGTGACCGGACCGTGTTGTAGGATGTGAGCGTAGAGCCGAGAAAGTGCCGGCGTATCGAGAAGATCGGCTACCGTCTGAAGCTGCTGAATCGGTGGTCGATCTGAGCGAGGAGGTGAATGCGCCATCTCGATTATGAATTATGCATAATTCGTTATAAGACTTCCGGCGATGGATTGTAACTCGTGATTGATACGGTACTCTCGAAGGGGCAGCCGCTTGCAGTGGCGTTCCCCAGGGAAAGCGGCTTTCTGAACCGCTAGTAGCATTCGTGCTTCACCGACGGCGGCGGGGTA
>NZ_JBDGQZ010000064.1:0-13296 GCF_042218505.1 Halobellus sp. | reverse complement strand
AGTTCCACCGCTTCGAGGGCGACCGGATCGCCGAGACACGTATCCTGATCGACGTGCTGGACGTGCTACGGCAGGTCGGGTATCGATTCGTCCCCTCGCTCGCGCCCGAGATCGTCATCCCCGGCCCCGCGACCCAGGACGGGATCCTCCTCGACGAACAGGACGATGCCGCGTCGGCGAAGACGATGGAACTCGTCGAGGGGATGCTCTTCGACGGGTTGAATTCCTACGACGAGCACGGTCTGGAAAATATGGGGATGGAAGAGTACTGGCACGAGGATTTTATATGGTACGGCCCCGCAGGGATCGGCAGTACCCGTGGGATCGACGGGTTCCAAGAGTTCCATCAGAACCCCTTCCTGCAGGCGTTTCCCGACAGAGAGGTCGGTCACCACGACTGTCGGATCGCCGAGGGTATCTACTGCGCTTCGACGGGCTGGCCGGCCGTCGTGGGAACGCACCTCGGTGACGGATGGCTGGGATTGCCGTCGACCGGCAACGCGGTCGATATGCGTGTCATCGACGTGTGGCGGCGAGAGGGGGACCTGCTCGCAGAGAACTGGGTGTTCATCGATATGATCGACCTGCTCCAACAGATGGGCGTCGACGTCTTCGAGCGACTCCGGAACAACCCGGAATCGATTCAGTGGACAGGAACCCCGTGACGGGTCCGAACCGGGACCTGTCGTGGGGTCCCGAAGCGAACGCCTAGCTACCACCACAACTCGGCTCGAATCCCCCTCATCCCCGGGTAAGCCGCCGTGCACGAGACGCCACGAGTACGACCCGTCTTCTCCATGACCGCCTTCGCGATGCTCCCAGACCGACTCCGGATCGATACTTATTTTACCGTGTTCTGCACCAACTTACGTGAGCTATATGACCACAGAGCGCAAGCGGTTAGTCCACGAGTTTTCCCAGGAGATACACGACGCGAGCGCGGAGAACGTCGATGACCTCCTCCCCGACTACTACCACGCCGACGCCGAGTGGCACGGCCCGGAACCGATCAACGCGGTAGAAGGCCCCGACGCGATCGCCGACGCGTACTGGGCGCCGCTCCTCGAATCGTTCCCGGATCTCGAAAAGAACGACTACATCCTGTTCGCCGGCGAGTTCGAGGGCGGTCAGTGGGTCTGTGCGACCGGCAATCTCGTCGGAACGTTCGAGAACGACTGGCTCGACATTCCCGCGACCGGACACGCGACGTGGCTCCGGTACGGCGAGTTCCACCGCGTCCTGGACGGCAAGATCGCCGAAACCCGCTTGCTCGTCGACGTCCTCGACGTGATGCGGCAGGCCGGCTATCAGTTCGTGCCCGCGCTCGCCCCCGAGGTCGTCATCCCTGGGCCGACGACACAGGACGGTGTCCTCCTCGACGAACAAGATGACGAGGCGTCCGAAAAAACGCTCCAGGTGGTCGAGGGGATGCTTGACGGCCTCCAAGATTACCAGGAGGAGGGTCTCGACGGGATGGGCCTCGAGAAGTACTGGCACGAGGACTTTATGTGGTACGGACCGGCGGGTACCGGAACGACCCGCGGAATCGACGGCTTCCAGGAGTACCACCAGGCACCCTTCCTCGAAGCCTTCCCCGACCGTGAGGGGGGCGATCACGTCGCTCGGTTCGCTGAGGGCAACTACTGCGCCTCGACGGGATGGCCGTCGGTCAAGGCGACGCACCTCGGCGATGGGTGGATGGGACTCCCGGCGACCGACGAACCGGTCGGTATGCGCGTGATGGACTTCTGGCGTCGTGAGGGCGATAAACTCGCCGAGAACTGGGTCTTCATCGATAAGATCGACCTGCTCCAACAGATGGGCGTCGACATCTTCGAGCGACTCCGTAACGATCAGCAGTACTTCTGAGGGGAGGCGGTCGACGGTGATTCGTGGGGTAGACTCCCGACGGGCGATGCGGCCCGGAGGACGACCCGAGCGGAATATTTAACATCTACGATGAAGACCTCTCGATGAGGGTTCATTCAGTGCGACAACAAAGCAGACACGCGACGGCGACGTTCGATGCAGGTACCGACTTTGGGACAGCGACTTGCCCACGAGGAGAGCGACGATGACCGAAGACTGGCGGACGGCCGACGAACTCGACGTTGAGCGGATGATCCGACAGAGCACGCGGGAAATCTGGGACGAGAAGCTCGTCGGAAAAATCTACGATTACTATGCCGACGACGTTGTCGTTCACGGCGCCGGCGGTGACATCGTTGGCTCCGAAGCGCTCGTCGAGGATACCCTCGAACGGCTGAACGCCTTCCCCGAAACCGAGATGAATATCGAGAAGATCATCTGGGAAGGAAACCCCGAAGACGGCTACTATACGTCGATGGTCAGGACGATCACCGCGGAGAACACCGGCCCGACGGAGTACGGGCCGCCGACGGGGAAGACGATGGAAGACAACCTCGGGATCGCCAACTGCCTGATCCAGAAAGTCGACGGCGAGTGGAAGTACGTCGAAGAGTGGATCGCCTACGACAAGCTCGGGTACATCAAGTCTGTGACCCCCGACGACGACCCGATTCACGATTACTGAGCGGGTTCATTCCGTTCCGTATCGGGACGCGATTTCGCGTTCGATATCCGAAACCGTCTCACGCAACTCCGGGACGATCCGTTCCTCGGAGAGGCGATACGGCGGCCCCGAGACGTCGAGCGATCCCAGGACGCTTCCATCCGGAGTCGTGATCGCTATTCCGACGGCCATCAGCCCCTCGAGTGCCTCCTGTCTGTTTAGCGAGTAGCCGCGTTCGCGGGTCCGCTCCAATTCCTCGTAGAGTTTTTCGATGCTCTGTATCGTGTTTTCGGTCTCCTTGGGTAGCCCCCACCGATCGAGCACCTCGTCGACACGCTCGCGGGTGAATTCCGCGAGCATCGCCTTGCCGCTCGCAGAGTTGTGCATATGGAAGTACCGACCCACCTGAAACCCGTCGTTTGCGGGGTCGTTGTTCTCGTCGAAGATGATCACGGAACGCCCGTGCTCAGGGATGGCGAACGCGACTTCCTCGTTGAGCTGATTGCTCAGTTCGTGGGCGTGCCGCCGCACGATTTCGTACTCCGGTTTCCGGTGTCGCGCCTGCTCGCCGAGGTGGAAGAGTTTGATTCCTAGGTAGAACTCGTTATCTTCCTTCACAACGAGTTCGTGGTTACGAAGCGTCGTCAGATGTGCGTGGACGGTGCTGTTGGCTAAGCCGAGTTCCCTGGCGAGTTCGCTCATTCGGGCACCTTCCAGCCGATTGATCGTGTCGAGGATCCGGAGCGAGGTAGCTGTCGTCGTCAGTTCGCGTCCGTCTTCTGGCACGCTCGACTGTTGGGAGCACCACTATATAAACATTCACGAAATCCGAACTGGTGTCTCTTCGAGGCGCGACTGGTGGGGTGAGCCGTGGTATACTCCCTCTCCTCTGGGAGTGAAATTTTATAATTTGCTTTCATTCACCCAGGATACAGAACTATTGGATTCTCGGGCGCCGAAAATTCTCTTTTGTTTGATTAACTCTCTCCGCAGAGCCGAACAACACCGAGATCCCAACGAGAACGTGTTTGTATTCGCGACTTCTCGGTCGATCTCGTATTCTACCATTCCGCACGGAGCGGACGCGACGCGCCGATTTGTTACACTCTCCTGTTCGGGGCGGAGTGCCGATACAATTCGTCGACTGAGGGTATGCATTCACCTTTAACGAAATATTTCCGATTAAAATACAACGTTTGTGCCGTTGTACGGTCTAAAAATGTATAAATACTTGTAGTCGTGTAGTTATCGCTGTGTCATCGAAGCAACCACCGCTGTACGAATCCCACTGCCGGGCGGGCGCGGACTTCACCGACTTTGGCGGGTGGGAGATGCCGGTCTCGTTCGATTCTATCCGCGAGGAACACCGGTCCGTTCGGGAGGACGTCGGACTGTTCGACGTGAGTCATATGGGCCAATTGGCTGTCGATGGCCCCGAAGCAGAGACGCTGTTACACCGACTCACCCCAAGTGAGGTTCGCGGTCTCGAACCGGGGGACGCGCTGTACTCGTGCTTCCTCCAGTCCGATGGTGTCATCCTCGACGATGTCGTCGTGTACGATCATCCGGTCGAAAGCGAGTACATCGTCGTTCCGAACGCCGGCCACGACGAGGCGATGTACGATCGGTTGCGTGAGCACGCCGATCGCTGGGGTCTCGACGTTACGATCGCGAACCGCACCACCGAACTCGGAATGATCGCGATCCAGGGACCCGAGGCAGTAGACCGTGTCGACGCCGAGGGGACCCAACAGCTCGACGCGTTGGAGCCGTTCACGACGACGAAGACGTCGATCGGCGACGTCGAGTGTCTCGTGGCCCGCACGGGATACACGGGTGAAGACGGCGTCGAGATCATATTCCCCGGCGACGAGGCCACGACGATCGATCGGCGATTCGACGATGTCCGGCGGTGCGGGCTCGGGGCTAGGGACACGCTCCGTCTCGAAGCGGGCTTACTGCTTTCGGGACAGGACTTCCACCCCGATGACGAACCGCACAACCCCTTCGAGGCGGGAATCGGCTTTGTCGTCGACTTCGATGACGAGGAGTTCGTCGGTCGGTCCTCGAACAGACCCGGAACGAGGGAATCGACGAGCGAATCGTCGGGTTACAGCTCGAGGAGCGGGCGATCGCCCGTCACGGACACCGGATCGTCGCCGACGGCGACGACGTCGGGCGGGTGACCAGCGGCACGATGAGTCCCACGCTGGGAATTCCGATAGCCCTCGGGTACGTCGATGCCGACTCCGCTACTCCGGGTACTGAACTCGCCGTCTCGATCCGCGACCGGACCGCCGACGCCACCGTCGTCGACACGCCGTTCCTCGAATCGTATGGTGAGTGACGCAGATCGAAAACGCTCACCAGAGCAAACGACGAATGAGATCCTCGACGAACCTCAGCACCCACAATGACACACGAGATACCTGACTACTTACACTACACCGACTCACACGAATGGATCGACGACGGCGGGGACGCCCTGCGCATCGGGATCACCGATTTCGCGCAGGACGAACTCGGTGACGTCGTGTTCGTCGAACTCCCCGAGGAGGGCGAGTCCCTAAACAGCGGAGACGCCTGCGCCGTCGTCGAGAGCATCAAGGCGGTCTCGGACATCTACACGCCCGTCACGGGGACGGTAACCGCGACGAACGACGGCGTACTCGACCAGCCGGAACTGCTCAACACTGATCCGTACGGCGAGGGGTGGCTCTTCGAGATCGATGGACAGGTACCCGACGACGCGCTCGGTGCAACTGACTACCGCGAGCAGACCGAAGAATGACAATGCAACGAATACAGCACGACGAGGGGGATCGGACGCACGAACCAGCCGAATCGAGTCCCTTCGCCCCGCAGACGCCGCAGGAAGTAGAGGAGATGCTCTCGGCCATCGGTGCCGAAAGCGTGGAAGAACTGTTCGACGTTCCGGAGGCGGTCGCCTTCGACGGTGACTTCGACATCGACGCGAAATCGGAGTTCGAGGTCGTGACCGAAATCGAAGAACTGCTCGGGCGAAACGCCGATCGGACCGAGTTCCTCGGTCGCGGCCACTACGATCACTACGTGCCGTCGGTCGTCGACTACCTCTCGCTGCGCTCGGAGTTTCTGACCTCCTACACGCAGTACCAACCGGAGACCTCGCAGGGCTTCCTCCAGGCGCTCTTCGAGTTCCAGTCGATGATCGTCGAACTAACCGGGCTCCCGGTTGCGAACTGTTCGATGTACGACGCTGCGACTGCACTCGGCGAGGCGGCGACGCTTGCGGCCCGCGTCAGGGACACCAGCGGATCACGCGTTCTCGTCCCCGAGACCATCCGTTCAGAGCGGCGCAGCGTCTTAGAAAATTATACCGAGGGCGCGGAGTTGACAGTGGGGACGTATCCGCTCGTCGACGGCAACGTCGACCTCGACGCGCTCACGGAACTGTTCGATGACGATATCGTGATGGTGTACGCTGAATCGCCAACCGCTAGAGGCGCAATCGAGGAGCGGCTGCCGTCGATCGCGACGCTCGCGGACGACCACGAGGCGGCGTTCTGTCTCGGCTCCGATCCGGTCGCACTGGCGCTCCTGCAGGAACCGGCCGCGGTGGGCGCGGACATCGTCATCGGCGACGCGAGCGTCCTCGGGCTCTCGGCCAGTTACGGGATGGGACTCGGGCTGTTCGCCGTCAAGCAGGCGTATCTTCGACAGGTTCCCGGCCGACTCGTAGGAACGAGTAAGACGGCCGACGGACGCCGTGCCTACACCCTGACTCTCCAGACTCGAGAACAGCACATCCGAAAAGAACGGGCCACGTCGAATATCTGTACGAATCAGGCGTGGGTTGCGCTCCGAACGGCGATCCACATCGCTTCGCTCGGCGCGTCGGGCCTGTCAGCACTCGCTGAAGAGTGCGTAACGACGGCCGCTGAGGCCGCCGCTCGACTCGACGACGTCGACGGCATCTCGGCGCCGGTCGACGACCGTCACCACTTCCGCGAATTCGTGGCGCGCACGAACCGTCCCGCCACCGAGGTGGTATCGGAACTGGCCGAGGAGGGCTTCCTCGTCCACGAGGTCGGCGAGTTCGAGATCCAGGTTTGCGTGACAGAGACCAACAGCGGCGACTTGGACGATCTGGTTGCGGCCGTTCGGGAGGTCCTGGGATGAACTACCAACAGGCTACCTGGGAGCAGGAGACCGAGGGCGGCGAGGCAGTCAACGAACCGCTCCTCTCGGAGAAGCGGATGGAGACCGCCTCTCACGAGGACGTCGACCTGCCCGACGAACTGGTCCGCGACGAACTGACGCTGCCGGAACCGGCCGAACCAGAAGTTGCGAATCATTACACGCGGCTCTCCCAGATGAACTACTCGGTCGAACACGGCCCCTATCCGCTCGGGAGCTGTACGATGAAGTACAACCCGAAATTTATCGAGGACGTCGCCGCGCTAGAAGACGCGGCGATGCATCCAGATCGCCCCGAGGCGGACGCTCAGGGTACCCTCGCGCTTCTGTACAGGCTCCAGGAGTACCTGGCGGAAATCGGCGGGATGGAGACCGTCACGCTGCAACCGCCTGCCGGGGCGGCGGGGGAGTTCACCGGCCTGCTCGTGGCACGCGCATATCACCGCTCGAACGACGAAGACGCCGAGCGCCGGGAAGTGATCGTCCCCGCGTCGGCTCACGGTACGAACTTCGCGAGCGCCGCAATGGCCGGGTACGACGTCGTCGAACTCCCAAGTAACGAGGACGGACGCGTCCCCGTCGACGCGCTCGAGGAGGCCGTTGGCGAGTCGACGGCCGCACTAATGCTGACAAACCCGAACACCCTTGGGCTCTTCGAGCGCGATATCGAAGACATCGCCGAGACCGTCCACGAGGCGGGTGGACTGCTCTACTACGACGGCGCAAATCTCAATGCACTGCTCGGCCGCGCTCGCCCCGGTGATATGGGTTTCGACATTATGCACTACAACGTGCACAAGACGTTCGCGTCGCCACACGGTGGTGGCGGACCCGGAGCTGGACCGATCGGCGTCATCGACGAACTTACCGAGTTCCTCCCCGACCCGCACGTTCGCAAGGCTGACGACGGGTCATTCGAGCTCTCCGAACCTGCCGAGAGTGTCGGCAAAGTCCACGGCTTCCACGGCAACTGGCTGGTACTGTTGAAAACCTACGCGTACATCTCCCGACTCGGTGACGCCGGACTGAAGGACACTTCGGCGATGGCCGTCCTGAACGCGAACTACCTCGCCTCGCAGATCGATCTCGACGTCCCGTACGAGCCGTTCCACCACGAGTTCGTCGCCAGTGCTGGCGACGTCGACGCTGCGGAATTTGCTAAGGGGATGCTCGACGAAGGGGTGCATCCGCCGACGACCAAGTGGCCGGAAATCGTCGACGAGGCACTGATGACCGAACCCACCGAGGCATTGAACAAGGACCAACTCGACATACTGGCGGAGGCGTTCACAGCGGCGAGCCGAAAGACGCCCGAGCAACTCGCGGCGGCCCCCACGACGACCGCTGCCGCACGCATCGATCAGACCGGTGCCGCACGAAACCCGCGGCTCTCGTGGCGGGACCTGGAGGGAAACGATGAGTGAACGCTTCGACACGGGGGTCCTCGTCGTGGGCGGCGGTCCAGCGGGGTACGTCACCGCGATCCGTGCGGCGCAGTACGATCTTGATGTGACGCTCGTCGAGATGGACGCTCTGGGCGGAACCTGTCTCAACCGCGGCTGTATTCCCTCGAAGGCGCTGATATCGGCTGCAGACGTTGCGCACGATTCACGGACCAGTTCGCAGATGGGAATCTCGGCCGAGGTTGACATCAACTTCCAGCGGATGGTCGAGTGGAAAGACGACGTCGTCGGAAGGATGAACCGGAGCGTCGAGAAACTGTGTAAAGCCAACGGTGTCTCGCTCGTGGAGGGACACGCAGCGTTCGAAGACGAGCACTCGGTCAGTATCGAGAAATCTGACGGGCAGTCAGAACGGATCACATTCGAGTACGCGGTCGTGGCGACGGGGAGTCGTCCGATCGAACTCCCGGGGTTCGAGTTCCATCGTTCCAACGTGCTCGATGCTAAGGGAGCCTTGGAACTCGACGAACTCCCGGCGAGTCTCGTGGTCGTCGGCGCGGGCTATATCGGGATGGAACTCTCGATGCTGTTCGCGAAACTCGGCGTCGAGATCACCGTCGTCGAGGCGCTCGATTCGATGATGCCAGCGTTCTCGCCGGATCTGGTCGCGCCTGTCGCCTCGGCGGCATCGGAACTCGGAATCGAAATGAACTACGGCGAACTCGCTTCGGAGTGCCACCCTACAGACCAGGGTGTCGTGGTCACAACGGAGGAAGCCGACGACGGCGACCGTCAGGAATACGAGGCGGACGCCGTGCTCGTCGCGGTGGGTCGGACCCCCGTGACGAACACGATGGCCCTCGGCCGAATCGGTCTCGAACCCGACGATGACGGGTTCCTTCGAACGGACGAGTACGGACGCACGGCCGTTGATCACGTGTTCGCTGTCGGCGACGTAGCGGGCGAACCGATGCTCGCGCACGCTGGATCGATGGAGGGAGAGATTGCCGCCTCCGAGATTGCCGGCCGGAACACGCCGGCTGTAAATCGAGCGATTCCCGCCGTTGCGTTCACGTCTCCAGAAATCGCAACGGTCGGGCTGACCGAAGCAGAAGCCGAAGAGACCCAGCACAGCGTGTCTGTCGGCGAGTTCTCGATGCGTGCCAGTGGCCGTGCACTCACCACTGGCCATACCGAGGGCTTCGTCCGTCTCGTCTGTGGAGACGGCAACGTCGTGCTCGGAGGGCAAGTCGTGGGCCCAGAGGCCTCGGAACTGATCTCCGAAATCGCGCTTGCCGTTGATGAGGGGCTGCCGACGGACGAACTCGCGGAAGTCATACATCCTCACCCGACGCTCTCCGAGTCAATCGGGGAAGCCGCAGCCAACGAACAGGACATAGCGATTCACACCCTCAATCGCTGATACCGATTACTCTCGTTTCTTCACGATGAGCGCCACCCCGGCCGTCCGTGCTTGCCGGTACACAGTGGGAGTAATCATCACGAGCGGCACGGATTGATCCCGTCGGCGACGACACCAGAATCGAACCTGGATGTTGACGTCACAGGACCGAATCCCGTCGCCGGCGGATCGAACCGGTATCACATACAGATATTAGTCTCCACATTCTGTCTCTGGTACGGTATGAAACGAAGCGACGAGCGTATTCTCACGACTCACGTCGGCAGTCTGCCACGGACGGACCAGCTGATCGAACTGATGGATCAGCGGGGACAGGGTGTGGACACCAACCGAAACGAATTGCACGAAGCGATCAACGAGGCGACCCAGCGGGCCATTCGCAGACAGGCGGATGTGGGTATGGATATCGGTAACGATGGAGAGCAGTCCCGACCGGGCTTCCATATCTATGTCTCCGAACGACTCGACGGTTTCAGTGATCAAACGATCCCCCGCCCGCAGTGGGCAGACGTCGAAGCTTTCCCGGAGTACGCCGGAAAAGCGTTTCCAGACATCGTCTCCGAGGCGCAGACGCGGCCGGTCGCGGTTGAGGAGGTACGGTACGACGGGACGGATCACGTCGACGCCGAAGTCGAACGCTTCGATCGAGTGCTCGACACTACTGGGGTCGAATTCGACGAGACGTTTATGACCGCTGCGTCTCCCGGGGTGATCGCCGCTTCTCTGGGAAACCAGTATTACGAATCGAACGACGAATACACGTTCGCACTGGCGAGCGCGATGCGTGAGGAATACGAGCGTATCGCCGAAGCGGGGCTGACGCTCCAGATCGACGCCCCGGACGTACTCTCGGAACGGCACCGGAAGTTCAAGGATCTCTCGACGGCGGAGTTCAAAGACCGCGCCCGTCGGCGTATCGAGGCGATCAACGAAGCCACGAGCGACATCCCGGCAGACCAGATTCGCCTGCACACCTGCTGGGGAAACTACGAGGGCCCCCACCACGAGGACATCCCGTTAGTTGACATTCTCCCGATCCTGTACGAGGCCGATGTTGGGGGGTTGTTGATCGAATACGCCAACCCGCGGCACCACCACGAGTGGCGGGCCTTCGAGGAACATCCGTTACCTGATGAGTGGCTGCTGATCCCCGGCGTCGTCGACGTCAAGACGAACATCATCGAGCATCCGAAGACGGTTGCTGATCGAATCGTCAAACTGGCCGAAATCGTTGGAGATCCCACACGGATTATCGCGGCTCCTGACTGTGGGCTAGCAACACTTGCCGGACACAACATCGTCGAACCCGAAATCGCGTGGGCTAAGCTAGAGGCGCTTTCAGACGGTGCCGTCGAGGCGAGTAACAGACTGTTCTAAGTGGAAAACGATCGTGTCTTTACAAAATCAATATTCGGAAATATGTTTCAGAATTCGAATAGATCGGATTCCCCGTGATTTTTTCCTTGGAAAAGCATATGCGTACTACGTGAGAGTAACTGAGTATGAGTATCTCAGAACAATGGAAGGAAACCGCTCACTTCTCGGTCGAGAACATCGGCGGGATCGACCAGACTGAAGTCGATATTCCGCCTGGCGTAACCGTGCTGACAGGCAAGAACGCGACGAACCGGACCTCGTTCCTCCGTTCGATTATGTGCGCAATGGGCAGCGACCGCGTCGCGCTCAAGGGCGACGCCGACCAGGGCCGGGTCGAACTCACCCTCGGCGACACCACCTACGAGCGTACCCTCGAGCGCGTCGGCGACAGCATCCAGTTCGAGGGCGACGCCTACCTCGACGACCCGGAGGTCGCCGGCCTCTTCGCCTTCCTGCTGGAGACGAACGACGCCCGCCAGGCCGCCGCCCGCGACGCCCAACTCCGGGACGTCATTATGCGGCCCGTCGACGTCGAGGCCATCCGCTCGGAGATCCGCCGCCTCGAAGACGAAAAGGGCGACATCAACGACGAACTCGCCCGCATCGAGTCCGAAAAGCGCGAGCTTCCCGGTCTGGAACGCCGCCGTACGACCCTCCGCGAGAAGATCGAAGACAAGCGCGAGGAGCTCGCCGACCTCGAAGACGAGATCGACGACAGCAGCCGCGACGTCGAGCAGGGTCGCAAGGAACAGGCCGAACTCGAAGACAAGCTCCAGGAACTCAGAGACACCCGCTCGGAGCTCGAGTCCGTCCGCCGGAAGATCGAACGTCAGGAGGACAGCGTCACCTCGCTCAAGAGCGAACGCAGCGAACTGGAAGAGGACCTCGCAGAGCTGCCGGAGACGCCGATGGGCGACCACCGCGATCTGGAGGCCGAGATCGACCGCCTCCGCTCGACGCGCCAGGACCTCAATTCCGAGATCAACGAACTCCGCAGCCTCATCCAGTACAACGAGGAGCGCCTCGAAGCCGAGGACTACGAACTGCTCCAGGACGGCGGCGCCGCCGCCGAGGGCGGTTCGGTCACCGACCAGCTCGTCGGGGAGGACGACGAGACCGTCGTCTGCTGGACCTGCGGCTCGTCGGTCGACCGCGAGCAGATCGAGTCCACCATCGACCGGCTGAAGGACCTTCGGAACAAAAAGGTCGAACGGCTCAACGAGGTCAAGAGCGACCTCGAAGCGAGGAAAGAAGAACAGCGCGAGGCGAACCAGAAGCAGCGCCGCCGCACCGAGATCGAGCGCAAGATCGACGACATCGACGAGGAGCTCGACCGGCGGAACGAGCAGATCGGCGCGCTGAAAGAACAACGGGAGTCCCTGACCAAGGAGGTCGAGGCGCTCGAATCCGAGGTCGAGAGCCTCGAGTCCGCCGACTTCGACGAGATCCTCTCGCTCCACAAGGAGGCCAACCAGCTGGAGTTCGAGATCGACAGCCTTGAGTCGGATCTCGAGGAGATCACCGACGAGATCGAGTCGATCGAGGCCGACGTTGAGCGCGCGGACGACCTCCGCGAGCAGCGCGCGGAACTGGTCGACCAGCTCACCGACCAGCGGACGAAGATCGACCAGATCGAGGCAGAGGCCGTCGAGTCGTTCAACGAGCATATGGAGTCGATCCTGGACATCCTGGCCTACGAGAACATCGAGCGGATCTGGATCGAGCGGATCGAGGAGGGCGACGCGAGCGGGGCCCAGACCCGCTTCGAGCTCCACATCGTCCGCACGACGGACAACGGGGCGGCCTACGAGGACACGATCGACCACCTCTCGGAGAGCGAACGGGAGGTCACGGGCCTGATCTTCGCGCTGGCGGGCTATCTCGTCCACGACCTCCACGAGACGGTGCCGTTCATGCTGTTGGACTCCCTGGAGGCGATCGATTCGGACCGCATCGCCGCGCTCGTAGAGTACTTCGCCGACTACGCGGATTACCTCGTGGTCGCGCTGCTCCCCGAGGACGCCCAGGCGCTCGACGACGACTTCACCCGCGTCACCTCGATCTGACGCCCCGAGACTCTAACATAGGCATATTGATGTTTTGGTGTTAGTGTATTTTAAGTAATATATTATCAACTTCCAGTACGTTTATTGGTATAAGTACAACGGTCGCATAGTAAGAACACAGCTATAAATTAATCGAGTATTATAATATATTTTTGTAAAATATTTGTTAGTTACGAATAAATTTAGCCAACTCAACCACCGTGTATGGCCGTGACACCGGATATTGAACGGTTAGAAAAAGTCCGCGAACAGCGGTAGTTCTCTGTTCACATCAGGAACCCTGCCAATAAGATCTAATAGCTTCTAATACAAACC
>NZ_JBDGQZ010000043.1:0-13527 GCF_042218505.1 Halobellus sp. | reverse complement strand
CGTTCAGTCCTGGCAAACTTATTTGACCACGTGTCTCGGAACGACGAGATAATCAGATGGCCGGGAACCCAACGGCGTATCCGATCGACAGCCCACCCGACGAGATCCGGATTCTCCACGTCGATGACGATCCCGACTTCGTCGATCTCACCGCGTCGTTTCTGGCGCAGCACAACGGTTCATTCTCGGTTTACACGTCGACGAACCCCGAGAACGCACTCGAACGCATCCGTGGTGAGTCGATCGAGTGCATCGTCTCCGATTACGAGATGCCGCAGCTAACGGGGCTCGAACTACTCGAGCGCGTCCGGGAGTTCGACGACGACGTGCCGTTCATCCTCTTCACCGGAAAGGGCTCCGAGGAGATCGCGAGCAAGGCCATCTCAGCCGGCGTCACCGACTACCTCCAGAAGGAGGTGGGGACAGACCAGTACGCCGTCCTGACGAACCGGATCGAGAACGCCGTCGAGCAAAACCGTTCCCGCGAGGCGCTCGCCGAGAGTCAAAAGCGGCTCTCGCGGTTCATCGAGCAGTCGCCGCTGGGGACGATCGAGTACAACGAGGACTTCGTGATCGTCCGCGCCAACGAAGCCGCCGGCGAGATCACCGGGTACGATCCCGAGGAACTTGTCGGTGGGACGTGGTTGCCCTTCGTGCCCGAGGAGGCTCACCGCCACGTCGCGGAAATCGAACGACAACTCCTGGACAACTGCGGCGGCTACCAGAGCGTGAACGAGATCGTACGGAAAGACGACGAACGCCGGCTCTGTTCGTGGCACAACCGGGTCGTTACCGACGAGAACGGGGAGGTCATCACCATCTTCTCGCAGTTTGAGGACGTAACCGAAACGCGTCGACAGCGGCGCGAACTCGAACGAACGAACGCACTCCTCTCTACCCTCTTCGAGACGCTCCCGGTCGGCGTTCTCGCCGAGGATTCGGACCGGAACGTGCTCACGGTGAACGATCGGTTGTTCGACCTCTTCGGCCTCACGGGGTCTTCTGCGGATCTGCTCGGCGCCGACTGCCAACAGTTGGCCCGCGACAGCAGCGATATGTTCGCCGATCCCGAACGCTTCGTCGAGCGGATCGACGAAATCGTCGAGTCCCAGGAGCCAGTGTGGAACGACGAAGTCGTCTTCGACGATGGCGGGGCCTTGGCGCGGAGTTACCGATCGATCGAACTGCCCGACGGACGGGGACATCTCTGGGTGTATCACGACATCAGCGAGCGGCGAGCCAGAGAGCAGCGGTTGGAGGCCCTGAACCAGACGGCGAGAGACCTGATGACGGCAGATTCTCGTGCAGACGTGGCGCAGATCGGCGTCGATGCCGCCCAGTCGATTCTGGGGCTTGAATCGAACGCCATCCACCTTTATCAGGAGGACAGGGGACTGGTGCCCGTCGCCGCGAGCGAACGACTCGAGGAGGTGGTCGACGAACTGCCGGTGTTCACCGGCGGCGACAGTATCGCCTGGCGAGTCTTCGAGGACGGAGAACCCGAAACGGTCGACGATGTCCACGAAGACGACGATCATTTCAATCCCGACACGACGATTCGAAGCGAGGTCTACTTTCCGCTGGACGAATTCGGAATCCTCATCGCCGGTGCGACGGACCCGGAGGCCTTCGATCAGAACGATTTCGTTCTGGGCGAAATCCTGAGCATCAACCTCGTCCGCGCGCTCGAACAGGTCGAACGGACCCAACAGCTCCAGGAGCGCGAGCGCGAACTGACTCAGCAGAACGCACGACTCGAAGAGTTCGCAAGCGTCGTCAGTCACGACCTCCGGAACCCGTTGAACGTCGCCGAGGGGCGACTCGAACTCGCAATGGAGGAGTGCGACAGCGACCAACTTGCGCACATCGAGAGTGCGCACGCGCGAATGAGAACGTTAGTCGAGGACCTGCTCACGCTCGCCCGCGAACAGGACACGGTCATCGACCCCGGGCCGGTGTCACTCGACTCGTTTGCCGACATCTGCTGGCAGAACGTCCAGACCGAGGAGGCGTCGATCGTCGTCGAGACGGACCGCCGCATCAGCGCCGACGAGACCAAACTCCGACAACTGTTCGAGAACCTGTTTCGGAACGCCGTCGAACACGGCGGTCCGGACGTGACGCTCACCGTCGGCGACCTTCCCGATGGGTTTTACATCGAAGACGACGGCGCGGGCATCCCGGAGGATGAACGCTCGGAGGTCTTCGAGTACGGGTTCTCGACGCGGCCGGGTGGAACGGGATTCGGCCTGGCGATCGCCCTCCAGAGCGTCGAGGCCCACGGGTGGTCGATCGAAGCGACCGATGGCGAGGACGGTGGCGCGCGCTTCGAGGTTCACGGCGTCGAATCGGTGTAAGCGGCGAGTCGGTGGTCAGCGGATCTTCCGAACGTCGCTGACGTCGAAACCGCCCTCGTGGATCTCTGTCTCGAACCGGACGATGTTCTCCCGCTCGATCTGTGAGAGAACGCCCCGAAACTCCTGGACGACCATCGTCCGGGCGCGCTTCGAACCGCCGGACTCCCACTCGAACTGGAGCGTCCCGTCGGCGGCGTCCATCAGGTGTCCCAGTTCAGTCCGCTTGAGCGTCTCCCGGCTCGCAGACGCGAGGATGAGCCCGTTCCAGCGGTGCGCCGCCTTTCCGAGGCCGCGAATCACCGTCGCGATGTCGTTCCACGACATCTCGTCGGAGATGGCGGCAACGAGATCCGTGATCGAATCGATGACCACGAGGTTCCCTGCGGCGTGCGCGTTGAGGTACTGCCCGAGCGCGGTGAGCACGTCGGCACGCTCTTGTTGCCCGCCGAGGTCTTGCAGTGTCGTCGTCTCCCCCAAGTACCACTCGCGGGGGACCTGACTGAGTTGGAAGTACTCCGGCGAGAAGTCGCGGACGGTGATCTCCCCGGCCGCCGCGTCGACGAGTTCGTCGTCGAAAACGTACGACATTTCCCGGCGCACGTTTGACGCGTCGGCGGTGAACGAGAGGTAGTGCGTCTCCGGCGGGAGGTCGGCGTCCTCGTGGAGGTCGCCGTAGTGGAGATCGAAGAGGTCCGGATCGGTGTGTGCCAGTGCGTTCATCACTGCGCTGGTGTACATAAACTCCCGTGCGCCAGCACCGGGCTCGCCGACGAGAAGCACCACCGTTCCCGGCGGGGCCCCACCGTCGAGAATGCGATCGAAGCGCGACACCCCAAACGGGATGCGATCCATATAGACCTCCTCTCGGCCACCGGCGTTAATGGTTTCGGGACCCGTCGGTGCTACGGAAGCGGGCAGAGACTCGCGGTGAAGACGGCGACCGAATCGGACTCGTTGCGCGCGCCGTGGACCGCGCCGCGGTCGTGTTTGACGACGCCGGGGGCCTCGACGACGGCTTCCTCGCCGTCGCGAGCGACCACGACGGATCCGTCGAGAACGTGGAAGACGTTGGTGCTGTCGGCGTGTTCGTGGGGATCCAACTCCGCGCCGGGGGCGAGCGCGAACCCTTTGACCAGGACGTCGTCGGTGACGACGAGTTCAGTCGTGTCGACCTCGCCGTCAGCGGGATCGAGCGATTCTCGTGCCTGCGCGTACAGATCGAGAGCAGCCATATCTAAATGTTACTCGGGATGCCCTATACACTATCGGTCGGAATACGCGGTGCGGCGGTACTGCGTTCGCGAAACACTGATCCAGGCGGCGTTGGTGTGAACCTCGAAGCGCCCCCGCTATCTTTTCCCTCAGTGGCTTCGATCACCCAGTCGTGGGTCTCTGAGATCTCAGAGACGAGTACGAGTCCGGATCCGGTACCGTCGGTGGCGGTCGTGGAGCCGCTTTGAGCGACGGCCGGGACAGTCCACACCGCGGATCGGCGTGTTCGATTCGCCGAGTACGCGAGAGCAATCTGGAGGGGAGGGCAGCGGCGCTAGCGAAGGCGAGAACGCACAGACCGAACAGCACTGGGGAGGAGTTCGAAGGCGGCATTCGGGAGACGGGTGAAGTCACCGCGGCGGGAAACACGATCAACAGATCGGATTCCGTGTTGATCCCGTACTGCGGTTCATACCGCTGTCGATCTTCGGGAGGTGGCCCCTTGGTGCCTCTGACTGTGGGATTCCCGAGGGCCGGATCGACAGTCGGCCGCCGATGGGAGGGCCGAAGACCTCACAGCGCCGGTAGAGACGGGGAGACTCCCACTGCCAGCGTCGTGAGGCCTCCGGAGGTCCACGCCGCGGCGCTGGGTGGTTCGACGGTGCTGTGGTGGTTGCAGGGAGAGTCGACCCGTCCATCCAGCGGGTCGATCAATCGCGACGCCGCATCGCGACGTCGCAGTATCGCATAGCGGTGGAACCCACTTCAACCGGGGCGACGCTCAATCCGAATTGGTCCATCGAGAGAGGTCAAAATCGGATTAATTGTTCGAGCGCCGGACCGGCGTGGCGGCACACAGCCGACTGGGGTCACCCCGCTCAGAGGATCCGGGATGTTTTCCTCTGGGCGGTCGAGCGGGAACGTATGTGGTCCCGCGATGCCCTCCTGTTCGCCATCCTGCTCGCCCTGCTGAACGTCGCCTCTCGCCTGCCCGCCGACGGCGGCTCGCAGCCGTTTCTCGCCGCTGCGGGAGTCATCGGGGGGATTACTTTCGCCGGACGGACGCTCTGGGCCGTCGCTACGGTCGCACGGCAGCCAGAGTGACAGAGCGCGTGACCGCACGCGTCGCGGGCGAGGTTTTTGTACGATCCGGCGCAACGCGGCGTATGGCGACGATCAAAGACAGCGTCCACGACCACATCGAGGTCGAGGGCGTCGCGGCGGCCCTCCTCGACACCGAGCCCGTTCAGCGACTCCGGCACATCAAGCAGTTGGGCACGGTGCAACTGGTCTACCCGTCGGCCAACCACACCAGGTTCGAGCACTCTCTCGGCGTCTATCATCTGGCCGACCGGGCGCTCGGTCACTTGAGCATCGACGGAATCCAGGGGGAGCGCCTCCGCGCGGCGGCTCTGCTCCACGACGTGGGCCACGGTCCATACAGCCACAACATCGAGGAGGTCACGTACCGCCACACCGGCAAGTACCACGACGACGTCGAGGAACTGCTCGCATCCGGTGAAGTCGGTGAGACGCTCCGAGGCCACGATCTCGATCCGGATCGAATCGCCGGACTGGTGGCCGGCGAAGGGCAGTACGGGCAGCTTGTCTCGGGGGAACTCGACGTCGATCGGATGGATTATCTCGTCCGCGACGCCCACCACACCGGCGTTCCCTACGGGACGATCGACCACGAGCGGTTGGTCAGAGAGCTCACGTTCGTCGACGGGGAACTCGTGCTCGCCGAGGGGAACGTCCAGACCGCCGAATCGCTGCTGCTCGCACGGGCGCTGATGAATCCGACAGTGTATCAACATCACGTCGCCCGGATCTCGAAAGCGATGCTCCGGCGCGGTGCCGAACGGCTGCTCGAACAACCCGAGATCACCCCGCACCGACTCCGGCGGATGGACGATCACGACCTCCTCGTCGCCCTCCGAGCGACGTCAGAGACGAGCGACCTCGCCCGTCGGCTCCGGACTCGCGACCTGTACAAACTCGCGGTCTGGGCCGAGTTGGAGGCGGTCCCCGAGGACATCGTCGACGCCGACTTCGAGACGGTACGTGGGCTCGAAGAGACTGTGGCCGACCGAGCCGGCTTCGCCTCCGAGAAGGTCGTGATCGACGTCCCGGAGCGGCCCTCGATGACCGAGTCGACCTCGCGGGTGATGGTGAGCGGCGAGATACGACAGTTAGGGAAGCAGTCGCCGCTGGTGTCGGCGCTGCGAACGGCCCAGCAGCAACAGTGGCGACTGGGCGTCTACGCCCCCGAGGGCGACACCGACCGCGTGGGGCGCGCCGCCGTGGCGGAACTGGGACTGGATCTGGACGGAGCGCTCGTCTCCGACGTGCGGCCGGGGCTGACAGCGACGCTCGACGAGTTCGCTGACGTCGGATGAGCGCGTAGAAGGCGACACATCATTAAAATACTGGAGGCGGCACCCGGTGAAAGCGCGGGATGCGGCGCTGTGGAAGGACGTGAGAGACGGCACAGACGCTGAGAGGCCGGGAGGTTCAAGCCGCTACACCGAGGAGATATTCGTAATGATTGTCGAGGGGACCGTACTTCGTGGACCTGATCTCGAGCCCGTCGAGGGCCGCGTGGTCGTCGAAGACGGCGAAATCGTGGCCGTCGAGGAGGCATCGGTCCATTCGAACGCCATCGTGCTGCCGGCATTCGTCAACGCGCATACGCACATCGGCGACTCCATCGCCAAGGAGGCCGGCGCGGGGCTCTCGCTCGACGAACTCGTCGCGCCACCGGACGGCCTCAAACACCGGCTCCTCGACGCGGCCAGTCGCGAGGAGACCGTCTCGGCGATGCAGCACTCGCTGCGGCTGATGTGCGAGACCGGGACCGCAGCGTGTGTCGAGTTCCGCGAGGGCGGCGTCGAGGGTGTCGAATACATCCGCGAGGCCGCGTCGGACTACCCGATCGATCCCGTCGTCCTCGGCCGGAGGTCAGCCGACGCGATGCACGAGTCTGACGGATTTGGAGCGTCGGGTGCTCGCGACGCCGACTTCGACAGTTTGCGGACCGCGACGCGCGAAGCCGACAAACTGTTTGGGATCCACGCCGGCGAGCGTGACCCACACGACATCAACGCTGCGTTGGACCTCGATCCGGATTTCGTCGTACATATGGTCCACCCCGAGACGATCCATTACGAGCGACTGGCCGACCGACAGATCCCCGTCGTCGTCTGTCCTCGCTCGAACCTGGTGACGGGTGTCGGCGTCCCGCCGATCCGCGAACTGGTTGACAGAACTACGGTGGCGCTCGGGACCGACAACGCGATGCTGAACTCGCCGTCGATGTTCCGCGAGATGGCGTTCGCCGCCAAACTCGCTGACGTGCCGGCCAGAGAGGTGCTTCGGATGGCCACGGTCAACGGCGCGGAGATCGCCGGTCTGGACTGCGGCGTCATCGAAGCCGGCCGGCCGGCGAAACTGCTCGTCCTCGACGGCAACTCGGACAACCTCGCCGGGGCCCAGGACGTCGTCCGCGCGGTAGTCCGTCGGGCCGGTGCAGCCGACGTGAAAGACGTCATCTACTGACCCCGAGGAACGCCGTCTTCTGCCCCCTGCAGCGGGATTTATACTGCCACGGCTCCCTCGTCCGCCGTGCGTCCATCGCTACAATCGCTCGTCCGCGAGACGCCTCGGGTCCGAATCACGCGACGGGGGCGGCCCGACCACGAGGACCTGCTGGTCCTCCTCGGCTGGGGCAACAGGCCCGAGCACGAACACGTCGCCTGGTTGCTCACGCGTCTCATAGAGGCCGGCTACTACGTCCACGCGGTCACGCTTCCGACGAACGGCTGGAACTTCGAGGCGCAGTACCGCGATCCGATCGCGACTTACGCGAGCAACCACGGGTTCGAGGTCGTGCTGAGCCACAGCACGGGCGGTCTCGTCGCCGAGTTCCTCGACGAGTACAGACACGTCTTCCTGAGCCCTTGGTGGGGGATCGAGACCGAGGGATGGCTCGACCGGGTCACAACCGACGTCTTCTCTCGCCTGCCGACCGCACAGCGACGCTACGATCCCGACTTCGACCCCGACGCGATCGGCGGCCTGAAGTCGCCAGCCGAGGCCGCTGCAGGGCCCGAGGGCATCTCGCCCGCCTTCCTCTCGATGATCCGGGATGCACAGTCCCGCCTCGGCCGCTTCGACCGTGACGACGTCGTGTTCTACACGCTCAGCGACCAGATCGTCGATCCACAGGCCATCGAGGCCCGGGTTCCTCCGTCCAATCGCCGTCCCTACGACGGCGGCCACGAGTTCTTCGCCTCGTCCGGGCGGGACAGCGTTCTCGCGGACCTGCGCGCCGCGCTGGAATCCGGGGCGACGGCGCTCGCCGACGACGAGTAGCGTGGGATGACGTAAATTAGAGTAGCGTAACAAATGCAACTGGTCACTCACCTGATCGCACGACCGCGGTCGATTGAGTGAGTGAAGATTTGCAACTGCCACGGTAGCCTGCAAGTGGACCCGGAACGACTGCCCGGGGACCACGATGTCGCGTTCGACCAGCCGTGCCGACTGACCTGCGCTTCGATATAAATCCACCTACCTGACAATGATCCGCACGGACTAATCGGAGGACCGCGTGGACCCCGCTACCCACCGTGCGAACCACCGTCTAGTAACCTTTAACCGATTTAGACCAGTAGTTGACGCTAAGATGGCGAGCAACAAGATCCTCGGTATCGACCTCGGCACCACGAACAGCGCGTTCGCGGTGATGGAAGGGGGCGACCCGGAGATCATCGTGAATTCCGAGGGCGAACGGACGACGCCCTCCGTCGTCGCCTTCGACGACGGAGAGCGACTCGTCGGTAAACCGGCGAAGAATCAGGCGGTCAAGAACCCCGAGCAGACGGTACAGTCCATCAAGCGTCATATGGGCGAAGAGGGCTACTCCGTCGAACTCGACGGCGAGGAGTACACGCCCGAGCAGGTCTCGGCGATGATCCTCCAGAAGATCAAGCGCGACGCCGAGGAGTACCTCGGCGACGACGTCGAGAAGGCGGTCATCACGGTTCCGGCGTACTTCAACGACCGCCAGCGACAGGCCACGAAGGACGCCGGCGAGATCGCCGGCTTCGATGTCGAACGCATCGTCAACGAGCCCACGGCCGCGTCGATGGCGTACGGTCTCGACGACGAGTCCGACCAGACCGTTCTGGTCTACGACCTCGGCGGCGGGACGTTCGACGTCTCGATTCTCGATCTCGGCGGCGGCGTCTACGAGGTCGTTGCGACCAACGGGGACAACGGCCTCGGTGGCGACGACTGGGACGACGCCATCGTCGACTATCTCGCCGACGAGTTCGAAGCCGAGAACGGCATCGATCTCCGCAACGACCGGCAGGCACTCCAGCGGCTGGAAGACGCCGCCGAGGAGGCGAAGATCGAACTCAGCAGCCGGAAGGAGACCACGATCAGCCTCCCGTTCATCGCGACCACCGATTCGGGACCGCTCGACCTCGAAGAGAAACTCACGCGGGCGAAGTTCGAGTCGCTCACCGAGGATCTGATCGACCGGACGGTCGACCCGACCGAGCAGGCGCTCGAAGACGCCGGCTACGACAAGCCTGACATCGACGAAGTCATTCTGGTCGGCGGCTCCACGCGGATGCCGCAGGTCCAAGAGAAGGTCGAGGAGATGACCGGCAAAGAGCCCAAAAAGAACGTCAATCCCGACGAGGCCGTCGCACTGGGCGCGGCGATCCAGGGTGGCGTGCTCGGCGGCGAAGTCGACGACATCGTCCTGCTGGACGTGACGCCGCTCTCGCTCGGAATCGAAGTCAAAGGCGGCCTCTTCGAGCGGCTCATCGAGAAGAACACCACCATTCCCACGGAGGAGTCGAAGATCTTCACGACCGCCGCGGACAACCAGACCTCCGTGAACGTGCGGGTGTTCCAGGGCGAGCGCGAAATCGCCAACGAAAACGAACTGCTCGGCGAGTTCCAACTCACCGGCATCCCGCCGGCTCCCGCCGGAACGCCACAGATCGAGGTGTCGTTCAACATCGACGAGAACGGCATCGTCAACGTCGAAGCCGAAGACAAGGGATCGGGTAACGCCGAGTCGATCACCATCGAGGGCGGCGCGGGACTCTCCGACGAAGAGATCGAGCAGATGCAGGAGGAGGCCGAGGAACACGCCGAAGAAGACGAGCGTCGCCGCGAGCGCATCGAGGCGCGTAACGAGGCCGAGAGTACGATCCAGCGTGCCGAGACGCTCATCGAGGAGAACGAAGCAGAGATCGACGACGATCTCCACGACTCGATCGAGGAGAAGATCGAGGATGTCGAAGCGACGCTCGAAGACGAGGACGCGACGAAGGAGGACCTCGAAGACGTCACCGAGGCGTTGACGACGGAACTGCAGGAGATCGGCAAGCAGATGTACGAAGCCCAGCAGGCCGCCGGTGCAGGCGGTGCCGGCGCCGGTGCTGCGGGTGCAGGCCCTGGCGGAGCGGCCGGTCCCGGCCCCGGCGGAATGGGCGGCGCTGCGGGCGATGACGACGAGTACGTCGACGCCGACTTCGAGGACGTCGACGAAGACGACGAAGAGTAACGTCGCCGCGCGCAGACCGGCGTTCTCACCCGCGGTCAGACTCGAGGAAACCCTTTTTTACAAGGCGTCTGTCCGGTCGGGTATGCCCATCACCGACGACGAGTGGGAGTCAGGCCGACAGTGGACCGACGTCGAACGCGCAATCGCGGAGTTCCTCGATGCAGTCGCTCCGCGGGCGTACGCCGTGGCCGAACTCCACCAGTTGTTCGTCGGTGGTGGAACGGTCACCGCTCCGGACGGGAACGACGGACTGGACGTCGTTCGCGACGAGGACGCCGACCGGGAGGTCGATGCGGACCCCGCCCGAGTCGATGTCGCGCCGATGGACGTCACAGAACGGGAACTTCGAGCGGCCGCAAACGGTCTTCGAGACGCCGAGTATCTGGACTCGAAGGCGATCCGGACAGCCGATGGATTCGTGACGTACTACCGACGCTGCGATTGCGGGATGTTCTGAGGTATGCATATATGTGCATATTTTCTCTGCTGAGATGGCAGAAGACAACATATGGACGGACTTTTACCCGCGGAATTGTTTACTAATGCATATGCCAAACGGGCGGGACCCCTCGAACCCCACACCCGGACGCGGACCGATGGACGCTGGATCGGCGCACACATCTGAGTCGGACTCGGCGGAGACCCAGGCGGCGCTCTCGGGCCCGACAGAGAAGTGTGGTGTCGTCGGCGTCGCGCTCGAAGACCGGGCCGCTGCGCGCCCGCTGTACTACTCCTTGTACGCGCTCCAACACCGGGGCCAGGAGTCTGCCGGTATCGTCACCCACGACGGCTTCCAGCAGCACAGTCACGTGGAGATGGGCCTCGTCGGCGACGCGTTCGACGAGTCGGATATCGAAGGGCTGGCAGGACACACGGGCATCGGTCACGTTCGATACCCGACGTCCGGCGGCGTCAACGCCTGCTGTGCACAACCGTTCTCGGTGTCGTTCAAGTCGGGATCGCTGGGCCTCTCACACAACGGCAACCTCGTCAACGCCGACGAGATCCGGTCGGAACTCGCTGACCTTGGCCACGCTTTCACCTCCGACGGCGACACTGAAGTCATCGCGCACGACCTCGCACGCAACCTGCTGGAAGCGGACCTCGTCCGCGCGGTCAAGCGCACGATGGATCGGATCCACGGCTCGTACGCGCTAACGATTATGCACGACGAGACCGTGTTGGCGGTGCGCGATCCACAGGGGAATCGCCCACTCTGTATCGGTGAACTTGAGGACGGCTACGTCATCGCCTCCGAGTCCGCGGCGATCGACACCCTCGATGGTGACCTCGTCCGCGACGTCCGACCCGGTGAACTCGTCGTACTCGAACCCGACGGATCCGGCTTCGAATCGTATCAACTGATCGAACAGGACAACACCGCACACTGCTTTTTCGAACACGTCTACTTCGCCCGGCCCGATTCGATCATCGACAATAAACTCGTCTATGAGGCTCGACGCGACCTCGGGCGGAAACTCTGGGCGGAGTCCGGCGTCGAGACCGACGTGGTGCTTCCCGTCCCTGACTCGGGGCGCGCATTCGCGTCGGGATACGCTGAGGCCGCAAACGAGACCACTGCGGATGGCGCACCGCGCGGCGACGACGAAGGGACCGTCGAGTTCGCTGAAGGGCTGATGAAGAACCGCTACGTGGGCCGAACGTTCATTATGCCGACCCAGGGCGAGCGCGAACGCGCCGTCCGGTTGAAACTCAACCCGATCAAGAGCACCATCGAGGGCCGGTCGGTCACCATCATCGACGACAGCATCGTCCGCGGGACGACGTCGCGACAACTCGTCTCGCTGCTCCGCGACGCCGGTGCGGAAGAGGTTCACGTCCGGATCGGTGCCCCGCCGATCGTCTCCCCGTGTTATATGGGGATCGATATGGCCTCCCGCGAGGAACTCATCGCGGCGGACCGCTCGATCCCGGAGATCTGCGAAGAGATCGGTGCCGACAGCCTGGGATATCTTCCGGTCGACGCCATCGCCGACGTGCTCGACCAGTCTAAACTGGATCTGTGTCTGGGTTGTGTCACCGGCGAGTACCCCTACGACATCGACGGCGAGGAGGCCGATCGCGACGTGCAGCGACCCGTGATCGGTGACGGCGAGCGGGCCCACGCCGACGACTGAAGGGTCGCCTCGAAATCAGACGCAGAAGAGGAACGGATTGACCAGGGCGACCCGATCGTCCTCAGCCAGTGTCGTATCGAAGCCGTCGAGCACTTCGTTGAACTGTCCGTTCACGAGGATCCTGGCGTACGCACGGGTTCGCTCGCCGTCCGGATTCGCACGAAGGTCGCCGGGGACCGCCTCGCCGTCGATTGGGGCCCACCCGCGCGTCGCCGACTCCTCGGCCGACTCGGCGATCACGAGTTCCCGAACCGCCTCGCCATAGTCTTCGAAGAACGCCGAGACGAACTCCCGGAGGGTGTCGCCCTCGAACGTGTACGAGAGTCGTGGTGTGCCGATCTCGTCGCGAACGTGACCGGTGGCACGCACCTGAACCGTGGTCTCGGTGGCCTCTCGGACGTCCTGAACTTGCGACATAGCGAGTGCTACGCGACGAAACCGGATATGAAGTCCGCCGAATATGTTCGCCCGCCCGGTCTGTCAGTAGACGACGTACAGCATCGCGTAGACGACGTCTCCGAGCAAGAACGAGATCAACCACAGCGAAGCCGCGACCCGGCCGACTGTCTGATGCGACGTTTCGTAGATGGCGTCGATCGGGCGGGTCACGGCCAGCAACAGCACGTAGTACAGCAGGGGGATACAGACGATAGCGAGAATAATATGCACGGCGAGAATCGGGAGATAGACGAACTGGTAGACCGTCTCAGGGCCCGGAAATTCTGACGGTCCGAGGAAGATGATGCGGTAGAGATAGAGCGCGAGAAACGCCACGAAGAGGCCAAGTGTGGTGAGCATCATCGCTCGGTGGCGTTTGATCTGCCCGTGACGGATGAATCGGACGCCGAGGAGGATCGTCACGATAGCGAGCGTACTGAGGGCGGCGTTAATATGCGGGATCGCATCGAAGACGAGCGCCGGGGCACGGGGGAGAACCGACGAGGGAATCGCTCCGAGAACAGCCCCGAACACCGCTGCCAGAGAGACGACAGAGAGCGCCGTAGTCAGTTCGCGGATGCGGTTGCGCGCGCGAAATTCCATACCGAAACTCCGGCACGGAGCGGTGAAAACAGTACCGTCTGAGCCCCTTCTCGCCGTCGAAAGGAAACTCATTTAAATTACCCCAGACAATCACTGAGTGCGAAACACGATACTGCGAGCGTGGGTAGCCAAGCTAGGCCAACGGCGCAGCGTTGAGGGCGCTGTCCCATAGGGGTCCGCCGGTTCAAAT